>DATAIE010000868.1:0-6611 GCA_036262875.1 Verrucomicrobiales bacterium | reverse complement strand
GATGAGATCGAATGGATGCGGGTGGGCCAGTTGAGCCGCCTCATCAAATTTTTCCGGCGGCTGGGGATCACCCGGGCTGTCATGGTCGGGCAGATCGCGCCAAAGAACCTCTTCGATCTGCGCCCGGATTTTCGCACACTGGTCATGCTCGCCAGGCTCAAGGAGCGCAATGCCGAGAGCCTCTTTGGCGGCATTGCAAAAGAGCTGGAGAAGGACGGCATCACCCTCCTGCCGGCTACCGTTTTCCTGGAGGAGGACATGGCCGTCGCCGGTCACCTTGCCGGCCCGGTGCGCAAGCCGAAGGAGATGGCGGACATTGAATTCGGTCTGAAGATCGCGCGCGAGACCAGTCGCCTCGACATCGGCCAGACCGTCGTGGTGCGCCGCGGAACGGTGCTCGCCGTGGAGGCCTTCGAGGGCACGAACGAATGCATCCGGCGCGGCGGCGCCCTCGGCAAAGGCATGGCCACCGTGGTAAAGGTGAGCAAGCCCGGCCAGGACATGCGCTTCGACGTGCCGGTGGTGGGCCGTCACACCATCGAGACCGCCGCGGAAGCCGGCATCCGCATCATCGCCGTGGAGGCGGGGAAGACGCTGATCCTGGAAAAAGCGGAGGTCTTCCGCCAGTGCAGCGAGTGCGGCGTGACGCTGGCAGGTGTATGATTATTGCTTCACAATCCGCGATCTGAAAAAGCGCTGCTGGAGATTCCCGGAGTAGGTTCCGGGAGTGGCGGCAGTCCAGGTGATGAGGTCCGTGCTGCTTTCCAGGATAACCTGGAACGTGCCCGCGGCATCGTTGGGAATCACGACCGCATTCGTGGGCGTGACTGCAGGTACTGCGTTGGCGCGCGAAATAGAAAACGTGGCGAAGGTTTTGGTGTCGGCGGTCCCGGAAATCAGTTTGAGGGTTCCCGGGCCGGCCACCTTGAAGGACTGGAGTTTTGGCATGCCCGCATAGGCGCGGTTGTTTTCCGCGGTATCCCAGCCGGAGGGTGTCGTCACCGTTTGGCACGTAAACGACTGCCCGCCCGCATCGAACTGGATCAACCGGCGGTAGGCTACGTCGTAGTCATGCTCCTCCGGGAGCGGTGCGGAGACCAGTTCCGCCGTATCGCCTGCGGCCAGCGTGATGGTGGCGGATTGAGCCTTCACCGTGGCTCCGGCGGGCAGTGGTAAAACCGGAGCCAGCATGAGGGTGACGGTTTCCGCCTGCGCGGCATGGAGAGAGATCAGGGAGAGAAGAAGGAGCGTGATTTTCATAACAGCGAAACTCCATTCGACGGAGGGAATTCAAATCCCGCGCCCCGCATTCGCGGACAAGGTTCAAGTCCTGGCAACGGACACCTCTCCCGGTTGGATTTTAGAAAAGCGGCTTCTATACTGCAACGCCCGCGCGGCTTTCTCCCATGATTACCTCACGTTTTCCTGCTGCTCTGCTCGCGGTCTCCGTAGCGCTCATGTTTCAGGGAGAGGCCAAATCCCTGGCGAAAAAACGGATCAGACCCCGGGGGGCTCCGGCCAGGCTGGTGGTGACCGTGGAGCATTTGAAGGCAGAGGAGAACAGCGAGGTGCTCAGGATTGGCAATGCCGGGACCGTTCCGGATCAGAACGAAAGCGGGTTTTCCATTCCGTTCCATTCGGGAGATCTCGGGGCGGACGCCATGGCGCTGGTCCCGTTCGATGAGAAGGGAACGCTCTATTCGTTGAGCTATGACGAAACGACCTGTGGCTTCATGGAAAAAACAGCCTCCTCCAGCCGCCGCATCTGTTGCGTGGTGGCCAGGGCCGGCGGAGCGCTGATGACGTATCCCAATGTGAATTTCAGGCCGGGGAACTTCTGAGCGCGGAGGCTCCGGAGATTACCGGCTACGACGCGGACGGGTTCCGGCTTTCCCATGTGCAGGGATCACGCGCCTTTCTCTACGGTCTTTGCCGGGTGGGAAAAAACAAGATGCAGCAGGCGTTGAATCTTGAATTACACCTCGACAGTGATGGCACGGTGTCGATGGAGCATTACACTCTGGAAAAACTGGATTAGTCTAGCGGCGTTTCTCTCCATGAGCCAATCACCTGCAATTTCTGTGGTTTCCACTCAGGTGAATTCCGGAACTCCTGCCTCCCGCAGGGGACGCTCGCGTCGTGTGTTGCGCTGGCTGGGGATCCTGTCATTCCTTTATGCAGGTTCATACTCAATTCTTTCCTTCACGGGCGGATGGATTGTTACCGAATCCGGAAGGACCCGCATGATAACTGCGGTGGCGGATACGTATGAGTGGCAGCCGCGTTATGGTTCCTGCCAGAACTTCCTTTCCATTACCGGCGAAACCTCCCTCCGCGCCGATGCTCTCGGTTACTTCTATGCCCCTCTGATTCTGCTGGACCAGCGATTCATCCATCGCAGCATTCCCTTTATCCGCGACGGGTCATTCATCGAACCTTTCCCGGCCCCTCCGTTCAAGGATTTTCACCCTCTGCGAGCCAACCGGTGGCAGGGACGATTCCCTTACGACTCGGTCCCCGCAAGCGGCGACGGAAATGACAGGCCGTAAGGAACTCACTCCACCGACTCAATAAGCACCGCCGATCCGGGCCGGCCCGGCTGCATTTCGAAACGGTCGCCGGCTTTCCTTCCTTTGAGCTTTGCGCCGAGGGGAGAGGAGGGCGTGATGACCATCACCTGAATGCCGTCCACCTCGACTTCTGTGCCTCCGGCGGCGGGACTGAGAAAACAATGAAACGTTTCATCCGGCCCTTTGAGCGTCACCAGCGCTCCGGTCCCGATCGGCTGGCTGCTTTCAAACGGGCGGGCGGTGAGCAGTTCCAGTTCGTTCAGCGCCTCCGCGGCTTCGGCCACCCGAAAGGCCTGGCCCCGGGCGAGATAGGAGGCTTCGAGGTTTCGGGTATCATATTTGTTTTCCGCTTTGCTGTCGGGGTCGGTGGCGGCTTCACTGGACGCTCTGGCCGCACGGGTCCCGGCGTCGAGCACTTCGCGCAGGGCGGCGGTGAGATTCCGGAGGAGGGCGGTTTTATTCACGTTTTCATCTGCTGTCCGGCACCGTGAAAACGGCAAGCCGAAAGACAAATCCCTCTGGCCAAATTCATGCTGAAAGGGTAGTCCCGAAGAATCCATTCCTCATGATCCGCCATCGTTCCTTTTTCGCTCTCGCTCTGGCCGCGTTCCTGTCCGCGCCCGCCGGAGCTCAGACGCCGCAACCCGTCATCACCCGCGGACCGTATCCGCAGGCGGCGACGCCCAACGCGATCAGCATGATCTGGCGGGTGAGAAAGGATACGCAGCCCTTGATTCACTACGGCGAGTCTCCAAACCAACTCACGCTCCAAACGACGCCCGCCACCGCCGTCGTCCGCCGTCTCGCCGCGGAGGCTGCCTCCACCGGCGGAGGGCGCGCCCTGGGTTCCGGTCCCCCGGAGACGCGTCAGTATGAAGTGCTCATCAGCAATCTGAAGCCCGATACGAAATACTATTACGCCATCTATGACGGTGCCACCCGGCTCACGCCGCAGGACGAGAGCTACTACTTCCGCACCCTGCCGGTGCCGGGCACGGAGCGTCCGCTCCTCATGTGGGTGGTGGGCGACAGCGGCACGGGCAACAAAGTGCAGGGAAAAGTGCACACCGCCATGCGCGACTGGCTGACAAAGGAAAAGCGGGTGCTGGATATGTTCATCCACGTGGGCGACATGGCCTACGGCACGGGCATGGACTCGGAATTTCAGGGTTACTTCTTCAAGCCCTACGATGCCACCCTGCGCAATACAGTGTGCTGGCCCGCCATCGGGAACCATGAGGGCAAGTCTTCCAAAAGCGCCACGACCATCGGCCCCTATTACGATGCCTACATCATGCCCACGGCGGGGCAGTCCGGCGGAGTCCCCAGCGGCACGGAGGCCTACTACTCTTTTGATGTGGGGCGCGTCCATTTCATTGCGCTGAACTCCTTCGATGCCCCCCGCCAGCCGGACGGCATCATGGCACAGTGGCTCAAATCCGACCTCGAGAAGACGAAGTCGGACTGGATCATCGCCTTCTTCCATCATCCGCCCTACACCAAGGGCTCCCACGACAGCGACGACAAGAAGAAGGACAAGGAACTGGTCGAGATGCGGGAGAACTTCATGCCCATCCTCGAGGGCGGGGGAGTGGACCTGGTGCTCGCGGGGCATTCCCACATTTACGAGCGGTCCATGTTTATCGACGGTGCCTACGCCACTCCCACCACGGCAAAGGATGTCGTCCTCGACGACGGGGACGGTAATCCCGCCGGCAGCGGGCCCTATAAGAAAAGCGCCGGTCTCCCGCCGCACCAGGGCACGGTGGCTGTGGTGGCCGGCAACGGCGGCACCACGCTCAAGCGCGGCAAAACAGTGTCGCCCATCATGCGCACCACGCTGCTGGAGTTCGGCTCCGTGCTCCTGGACCTCAAAGGTGATACGCTGACAGGCCGCATGATGAACTCGGAGGGAGTCGTGCGCGATACCTTCCAGATCGTGAAACGGGGCAAGGTGGAACTGGCCAGAGTGGCGTCCCCCAAGCCCCCCGTGCAACTGGTGGGCCTGCCCATCGTCCCCGTCCCGGGTCCGCTGATCTCGAAAGGGGACAGTGTGGACAACGGCGCGGCGATGCCGAAAACGTATGTCTCCCTCATCGCGAAAGGAGCGGAGTGGCAATACCTCGGCGGGAAGGACCCCGGCGGTGGCTGGGCCGCCACTACTGACGACACGGGATGGCTCAAGGGTCCCGCCGGATTTGGCTATGCCGACGGCGACGACGCCACCCAGATCAACAATATGCGCGGGAAATACAAATACCTGTGCATTCGCCGCAGCTTCGATCTGACGGGCAAAGAGGACCTTGCGCACCTCGGCCTCGCGGTCCGCTTTGACGACGGCTTCATTTGTTATCTGAACGGGAAGGAAGTGGTGCGGGACAATGTGGAGAGCGGCTCGCTGGGCACGGCCCGCGGCATCAAGGCCCACGAGGCGGACAAACGGTTTCGCTATTACCCCCTGGCGGCAGCGAAGGAGTTTCTGAAGCCGGGCAAAAACGTGATCGGCATCGAAATTCACAATGAAGATCTCGGCAGTTCCGACCTGACGCTTGATCCCTTCCTCGTCATTGGCGACGGGACCGAGGAAGCTCCCGTGCATCCCCCGAAGAAGGGGAAAGACCCGAGTGACGATGACTGATCCCGTCGTCTGGCTCGACGGGGCTCTGCGGCCTCAGTCCGCCGCGCGGGTGGATCCGCTCTCGCAGGGGTTTCTCCAGGGGATGGGGGTGTATGACACCTTGTTGCTCCGGCGGGGAGTGGTCGTGGCGAAGGAACAGCATCTCGCACGGCTGGCGGCCGGGGCCGCGCTGCTGGGGCTTCGTGTGCCGTCTTCGGAATCTTTGTCGAAAGCGCTGGCTGACGTGAGCCGCGCGAATGGCCTGAGCGATGCGCGCCTCCGGATCACGCTCACCGGCGGAGCGTGGCAGGGCATTCTCCCTCCCCTGAATGCGCCCCAGGTTTGCCTGATCACCGCACTGCCGCTTCCTCCGGTAAAGGTGTGCGCGGTGGCTGTCACCTCCCGCTGGCGGCGAAACGAAAACAGTCCGCTGGCGGGCATCAAATTCACCGCCTGTGCCGAGAACGTTCTCGCCCAGCGCGCCGCTTCCGCAGCAGGAGCCGACGAGGCGATTTTCCTGAACACGAAGCGCCACCTCTGCGAAGGGGCTTTTTCAAACGTGTTCCTCGTGCGCTCCGGCGCGGTTTTCACGCCGCCGCTTTCGTCCGGCTGCCTGCCCGGCGTGACGCGGGAAATCGTGATCGGAATTTGCCGGGAGCACGGGATCCCCCTCCTGGAAGAGGAGATTCCGTCCACCGAAGAAGCCGATGAAGTCTTCCTCACCTCCACCCTCCGGGGCGTCCAGCCGGTTGGCCTCATGGATCAGCGCCCGTTGCCTGCGCCCGGGCCCGTGACGGGGGGAATCATGTCCCTCTATGCCGCGTGGCTGGATGCCGCGGGCGGTCCGGTCTGAAAGGTCCGGATCACTGCCCGATGCAATACAGCGCCGTCTTCGTGCGAATGAAGAGTTCCTTCCCCAGTGCGACCGGTGAGGCCATGATGCCGTCCGGCAGTTTGTTCGTGGCGATCTTTTCAAACGTGCGGCCGGGTTTGAGGACGGTGGTGTCGCCGTGCTCGTTGCAGAAGAAGAGCTTGCCGTCGGCATAAAGGGGGGACGCACTGGCGTTGCCCTGGGTGCGCTCGTTGAACAGCAGAGAGCCGTCTTTGAAATCCACAGCGGAGAGGATGCCGCTGTCGCCGTTGAGGTAAATGATGCCGTCCACGGTGATGGGGGAGGAACGGGTGGGGATGGCTTTCGTTTGTTCCCAGACACGTTTGGCGGTGATGTCTCCCGCGGTGGCGGCATCGATGGGGAAGGCCTGGAGATTGGCTTTGCCGTGGCCGGTATTGATGGCGACAACGCCATTGAACCATGCGGCGGCGGCGGCGTTGGAGAAGCCCTTGTAAGTCGTGTGCCACAGTTCCTTCCCCGTGTCGGGATCGTAGCCGAAGGTGGCCTTGGAACCGCTGCTGACGATTTGAGG
>DATAIE010000867.1:0-5457 GCA_036262875.1 Verrucomicrobiales bacterium | reverse complement strand
CCGGAGATGGTTTCAGAAGCTCAGAGAGAACATTTGTATCGAGCAGGTATTTCACAATACTGGCGGAGGTGGAATAACATCCAGGCGACGGTCGAACGTAAGTCCGCGCATTGCCTCAAGATGTTCCAGGAGCGTTCGGTGACGCTTGCGCTCCCGCCGCAACAGGATGTCCCCGGTAACGGACACAGACACCTCAAATCTCTCGCCGGGCTGTAAATGCGCCGCCTCGTTCGCTTCCGGCGGAAGTTCTATCTGCCCGTGCTGGTTAAGGGTCGCTGTCATGAAGCAATCTACTCACTCAGCATAAGGGAGCAAGTGGCCAGCCTGCCCCTTCGTCATTCCTTCGGATTTCTGGTTTCTGATTTCGTCATTTACCCAAACAACTCCCCCACCGGCCTCCCATAATCCGTTACCGGCACCGGCCTGTCCCCATCATAGAGCGCCTTGTCCGGTGCGATTCCGAGCGCCGCATAAACCGTCGCAAAAAGGTCCGGCACACTCACCCGATCCTTCACCGTCTTCTTCGCCACCTCATCCGTTTCACCCCATGCCCCGCGGTGCCTGAGACCACCGCCGGCGAGCACGACACTGAACGTGTGCGGATGATGTCCGCGTCCGCCGAGGCTGTCAAAATCCGGTGGACGCCCGAATTCCGTGCTCACCATGATGAGCGTCTTCTCCAGCAGCCTGTGCTGCTCCAAATCCCGCACCAGCGAGGAGAGAGCGCTGTCCAGTTCCTGGATCAGCACATGTTGCTGGAGTTGTCCCTTCTGATGCGTATCCCAGCCGGTGCCGTTCACGAAATTCATATTGTGCGCCACCTCGATGAAACGCACGCCGCGCTGGATCAACCGGCGTGCCAGCAGGCATCGCTGGCCAAATTCCCCGCCATAGCTTGCGCGCAGTGCCGCGTCTTCTTTCGCGAGATCGAACACGGACATAAATTCCGGTCCCGCCAGTTTGAAGCTCTGATCCTGTGCCAGCTCGAAATTCTTTGCCGCCTCCGATTCCGGCATTCCCGCGCTGTGTGAGGATTCCCGCAGTCTCCGCAGCAAAGCCTCGCGTCGCGCCTGGCGCTCGCCGCTGATTCCCGGAGGCGGGGTGAGTCCTGCGGGCCCTGACTCTGTATCCGTCAGATACAGATACCCGCAGGAGGCTCCCAGAAATCCCGGCCCGCGCGTGGGGCTCGGGTATCCCATCAGCACATACGGCGGCACCTTGTCATTCAGCCCCTTCCTCTCATGGACCACCACGGAGCCGATGCTGGGATACTGCACCGTGCCGCTGATGACACGGCCTGTGTGCATCCGGTTCACGGCTGCGGCGTGTTCATCGACCACATCGTGATGCACCGTTCGCAGCACCGTTGCCCGGTCCATGATCTCCGCCGTCCGTTTCAGGTGCTCGCAGACCATCACTCCCGGCACGGCCGTCTTGATCGACGGATAATAAGACCCCGGCACATTCTTCACCGCGTCCCCCATTTTCTTCGGATCAAACGTATCCATTTGCGCCATGCCTCCACCCAGCCACAGCATGATGCAGTGTTCCGCCTTGCCCAGGGGCAGCCCGGCCCCCTGCGCGCGCAGGCCGGCGGCCAGTGGCAGCAGGGCAGAGGATTTCAGAAAATGGCGGCGCTTCATCCTTTGAGAGAACAGTGCCTTCGTCCCGGTCACTGTCACGCCTCTTTCCATCCGCGCTGACGGACCGCGCAGCAACGCGGCCCCTTGCCGGATTACGGCAGGGGAAAGCCTTTATTGATGCCGGCAACCCGCAGCCGGATCGCCTCCAGCTTTGCCTTGTCTTCGCGGTTCGTGAGCGCCTCGTGGATCAATCCCGCGATCACCTTCATTTCCGGCTCGTTCATGCCGCGGGTGGTCACAGCGGGGGTGCCGAGGCGAATGCCGCTGGGCTTGAAGGGGCTGGCGGTGTCGAAGGGGATGCTGTTCTTGTTCACGGTAATGCCGGCTTCATCCAGCGTCTCCTGGGCGATTTTTCCATCAAGGCCCTGCGGACGGAGATCCACGAGCATCACGTGATTGTCCGTGCCGCCGCTGGCGATCTTGTAACCAAGTTCCTGCACTGAAGCGGCGAGCGCTTTGGCATTCCTGACGATGCGTGCCTGGTATTCTTTGAAATCCGGACTCAGCGCTTCGGCCAGGCACACCGCCTTTGCGGCGATGACATGCATCAACGGTCCCCCCTGGACGCCGGGGAATACCATGCTGTCGATCTTCTTCGCGTGCTCCGCCTTGCACATGATGAGTCCGCCGCGGGGGCCGCGAAGGCTCTTGTGCGTGGTGGTGGTAACAAAATCCGCATACGGCACGGGACTCGGGTGCTGTCCACCCGCCACCAGGCCGGCGATGTGCGCCATGTCCACGAACAGCAGCGCGCCCACGCTCTTCGCGATTTCCGCCATGCGCGGAAAGTCGATGACGCGCGGATAGGCACTCGCTCCCGCAGTGATCATCTTCGGCTTCACCTCGGCGGCTTTGGCCGCGAGTTCGTCGTAATCGATGCGACCATCCTTCTCGCTCACACCGTAGGCATGCACTTTGTAGAACTTGCCGGAGAAGTTCGCCGGATTTCCGTGGGTCAGGTGCCCCCCGTGGGAGAGGTTCATCGCCAGGATGGGATCGCCATGTTCGAGGAAGGCAAAATAAACCGCTGCATTCGCCTGGCTGCCGGAATGCGGCTGCACGTTCACGTGATCTGCGCCGAAGAGTTCCTTCGCGCGATCGATGGCCAGTTGCTCCACCTTGTCCACATTTTCGCAGCCGCCGTACCAGCGCTTTCCGGGGTAGCCCTCCGCATATTTGTTCGTAAGCACGCTGCCCTGCGCTTCACGCACTGCTTTGCTGGCAAAGTTTTCACTGGCGATCAGCTCGATGTTGTTCTGCTGACGCACCTCCTCATCCCGGATGCATGCGGCAATGGCGGGATCTGTGGTGGCGAGGCTGCCGTTCATTTTATCCACGCGCGCTGCATGGCGTCCGCCCTCGAATGCGGTGCTGAGGAATTTCTCCGCCATTTGTTTCGCCAGGGCGGTGTCGGTGTTTCCGGCGAAAGTCATTACGTTGGAATCATTGTGCCTCCGGGTCATTTCCGCAGAGTGAACGTCGTGCAACAGTGCCGCCTGGATGCCTTCATGGCGGTTGGCGGCGATGCTCATGCCGATGCCGGTAGTGCAGACGAGCAGACCTGTGTCCGCCTCTCCGTGCAGCACGCCGCGGGAAACGGCTTCCGCAAAGTCGGGGTAGTCCACGCGGTCGCTGTTATGTGTCCCGGCGTCGGTCACCTCGTAGCCCAGACCGCGCAGGTGAGTTACCAGTTCATCCTTCAGCTTCAAGCCGCCGTGATCCGCGCCGGCGATGATCCGCTTCACAGCGGCGGCGGGGGTGGAGACAGCGGGAGCTTCGGCGGTGGCGGGAGGCATGTTGGGAGCAGGTTCAGGTTGAGAGGGGGCTTTCCAGGTGGAATCAATGTAGGCGAGCACGCTGGGCAGGGCGCGTTTGAGGGTATCCAGGGTTTCGTCGTAGGCGCTGCGCCCGAGTCCGATGGGGTCAGGCACGTCCGCACCCATGAGGTCATCGTCAGGACAGAATTCGCAGACGAGATAGGTCTTCTCGGCGGCCTTCGGGAACAACATTTCGATGGCCTCCCGGTGGTCGCGCGTCATGCAAAAAATATGGGTCGCCTCATTGACCATATCCCGCCGGATTCCCTGGCTGCGGAACCGGCTGATGTCGATCTTGTGCTTTTTGAGCACGTCCACCGTGTGCCCGCTGGCCTTTTGTCCGTCCGCCGCACTAATCCCTGCGCTTTCCACGAGAAAATCCGCCCGGTCCTTCACCATATGCGCGAAAAGCCCCTCTGCCATGGGGCTGCGGCAGACATTACCGGTGCAGACGAACAATACCTTCTTCAAAATGGATCAACCCCGCGTCCGGGTTTAGGGAGGTCAGCGCCTTCGCGCCGCAGCGTCCGCGGGAGGAGTAAGGGGCGCAAGTTTCCCCCAGTGTCAAGCCGGTGGGAAACGTCCGCACAGGGGGCCTCAGAAAAGTCTTGTCGCGGCTCAGGGGCCAACGGTATATTCCAGCTATTATGAAAATGAACCCCCTTTCTCTGATTGCGGCGGCTTTGTTCTGCCAGAGCGCGGTGGCGCAGAATCTCCCGCCGGCGGACGATTTTCCGAATAGTCCTCCGGGTTCGCCCCTGGTGATCGGACCGGCCGGTGCCGTTACTGTCACAGGCATCCTCAATTCAGCGGAGGACCTCGACGTTTTCTCCTTTGATGTGGGAAGCAATACGGTGGGGACTGCCACCACACTGACCGTCTATACGACGGGCGATGTCGATACGAATGGAGTGCTGCGCCGTGTGGGGGATGCGACCAACCCCATCATTGCTTCGGACGAAGGCGGGACCGGAAATTTCCGGATCGTCAAGGCAGTGGAGCCCGGGAAGTTTTCCATTCAGGTGGGCGGCAAGCTGTCGTTCAACGGGGCGGTGAACAGTTACACGTTGCATGTGGAACTCACGCCGGGCAATCCGCCGGGCGTACCGGACATCGATGTTCCGGAGGTGCCGCGCGGAAGCACGGTGGCATTCGGGTCCATTACTGTGAATACGTCCGCGACACGGACGATCACCCTGCGCAATACCGGCACGGCCAATCTGCAGGTGACAGGCATTACCATTCCAGGCAGTGCCAATACTCCTGCGGGAACGGTCCTGCCGTTTCGTATCGAGGAGGGAGCGGCCCGGGTGATCGCGCCGGGGGCGACCAGCAACTTCCGCGTCATTTTCAAACCGCTCACGGCTGCGAGTTTCACCGGCACGGTGAATGTCGCGTCCAATGACCCGGATGAAAATCCGTGGACTTTCATCGTGACCGGATCAGGCAAACCGGTCGAGCCTCCCGCCAGTCCTGAAATTGGCGTGGGCCTCGGCGGAGCAGACCTGCCCAGCGGCGGTACCGTGAACTTCGGCGTCGTTCCCGTGCCTGCGACGGCTCCGGTAGTGAAGGAGTTGGTTATTAGCAATTCGGGTCAGGGTGTATTACAACTGGGTGCGGTGACCCTCAGTCCTGTGCCCACGGCGGGTGCCAACGGTGAGGAACTCCTCCCCCAGCCGCAGCCTCCCGCCGGATTCTTCCGTGTGCTGACGCAGCCTGCCTCCTCCATCGATCCTGGGCGCACCACCGTGTTGCGCCTCGGTGCCGGCGGAGGGGATGCGAACGCGGCAGCCGTCGTCGCGCCCGGTCGTTACATGATGCTGGCGACCATCCCCAACTCTGACAGCGATGAAAACCCGTATCGCCTTCTCCTCACTGCGGAGGTGCAGGCTCCCCCGAACCCCGGCGCTCCGGAAATCGCCGTTTTCGCCGGAGATGCCTCCCTCGAAGATGACGGCACGCTGGACCTGGGCTCCACGCATACCGGTGCTCCAATC
>DATAIE010000866.1:0-4572 GCA_036262875.1 Verrucomicrobiales bacterium | reverse complement strand
CTGCCGCTCGCGGGCAAAAGCAGACAGAGGATAAGAAGGAGGGGACGCATGGCGGGGCCGATTATGGCGCGCCGGGCGGCCAAAGGGAAGCGCAAACGAAAGAGGAAGCGGTGCGCCACGTTTGTGGTGGGACTCCCCCAATGAAGGGAAGGCGCCGTCAGGCGGGTGAGGCCGCCGTTTCCCCGGAAGGTTCAGCGACTGGAGCAGGAGCCTCTTCCGCCACCTCCCGGGCCGCCTCAACCACGTGTGCGCCCGCTTCTTCGGCGGCGGCGGGTGGTTCAACGGCTGCCGGTTCGGCTTCTGCAACGGGTTCCTCCGCTGTTTCTGGAACGGATGTTTCCTCCGGAGTTTCAGCGGTGGATTCGGAATCCGGCGGGCGGGAGTCGCCGGCGGCGGGTCGCTGCGGACGCTGTTTTTTCTCCGCCGGGGGTTGAGGCGGGCGGCCAAGGACGAACAGTTCACCGTTCTGGAACTCGGTGACATAGCCTTCCTGAACGAGCCAGTGAAGGTCCTGGAGAATGGCGATTTCCTCCGGGCTCAAGTGCGCCGCAGGAGCCGGGGCGGGCTGCGCGGGAGTGACAGGTGCCGGAGCTTCGACCGCAGCGGGAACTTCGGATTCCGCGACAGGTGCCGTTTCGCTTTCGGCGGCGGAGACAGCGCTCTCTTCAGTGGCAACTGCCTCTGGAGAAACGGCAGTGGTTTCCTCCACCGGAGCGGTGACGGGTTCCTCCGCAGTCAGCGGTGCCGCTTCGGCGACTGGCGCGGCTTCCTCCGGCGCGGGTGCCGCGGGCAGCTCCGCAACCTGTTCCGCCGTTGCCGTCGCAGCGGGGGGCACAAAGGCAACGATGTGCGGGGCCAGCGTGCTGACGAGCCGGCTGTAGGTGATGCCAGGATTGGCGCGCACCATTTCGACCATGGAGCGAATGCGGTCGGAGAGTACCATGTCGTCCGGCAGGAAGTGCGGACGGTTGCGGCAAACGAACGTGGTCTTTTTATCGCGTTTGAAGAAGCGCAGTCCCTGGGATTCGAGATCGCGGCAAAGGTCCTGCACCAACTGCATGGGGAAGCGCTGCTGGCGATCGACTTCCGTCCGCAGCAGGGCGAACAGAGGCGACGAGAGATTCTTCCCGGCGATGTTGCCGGGCACGAGTGCGCGGGTCACTGCATTGGTTGCGGTGGCGGCGTGCGTCCGGAGGAAATGCGCTTCCATTTCCGCCACGGTTTTCAGTGCGGCGGGCGGCTCCGTTCCTTCCGGCAGGGGCTCTTCGGTGACGGGCACGTACTGTTTGACGGTGGACTGGCTTTCCTGCCATTTTTGCAGCAGGGCCTCATCCTTCTCGACGCGAATGCGCGACTTCAGGCGCTCCAGCGGCATGTCGGAAAAGCGTTCGCGATGGAGGCGGGCCACGTTCCGCTGATAGTCGTGATGATTGGGAGGCCCCAGCAGCGTTCCTGAAAAACCGCAGACGGCGATGGAGGACCAGTTGCCCCTGGGGGCATCCAGCGTGACCGTTTCCGTGCGGTAGTATTTTGTCAGGGCGGGAGAGTTGAGCAGGTGGCGTATCGCCTCATCCCGGCTGGTCCAGAGCGAGCTGTCGGCCACACACTGGAAGAGTTCCTCCGGGCCCCTTGCGGGAGGCGCGGGCACGGGCGCACCGTCCGGTCCCTTTTGAGGAGGCTGGGGAGGCCGCCGGGTAAAGCAGACTTGATAGCGCTCCCGGCTTTCCATGAAGAGGCGGCCCACATCGAACACGGAGAAGGCGCGTCCCGATGCTTTGATCTGCCGGGCGATGGCATCGACGGACCGCTGGTCGGGAACGAGCGTCACATTCCAGCCGGTGAGCGGCGGGGGCATGTCCCGGTCGTCCTGCGGTCCGCGGAAATCGCGGCGGTCACCACGGAAGGGAGGGCGTCCTCCCTGCGGGGCGCGATCGTCTCTGCGGCCACCGGGAAAGTCGCGGCGTTCCGGGCGCGGTCCGCGATTGTCGGGTCCGCCAGGACGGCGGTCCTGACGCGGTGGTCCCTGGCCATCCCCGCGGGGTGGCGGGCGGCGGTCGCCCTGGGCGGGCGGGCCTCCGCGAAAATCAGGCCTCGGTCCCCGGCGGTCCGGTGGCCGCGGTCCGCGGTCGTTGCGATCAAATCCCCGTCCGTCCCTGCGCGGCCCACCCTGACGCGGGCGCTCTTCTCTGGATGGTCCTCCGGGCGCACGGCCCCAGATCACTTCACCGGCGGAAGAATCCGACTTCGCCAGATCCTCCGCCCAGGAAGGGCGGAACTGGAGATTCTGCAAATTGGAGAGATCGATGGGATCAGACTCACTCATGGGGATACTATATATACGATCTGGCGGGCCGTTGCGCGGGCAAAGGGGCGGCAGACTAAGGGAACGCCCGGGCAAATCAATCTCAATCTCGAAGTGTAAAACGACAGTCTCCGGAGCCGTGTTTTCAGAGAGTCCGGCTCGATTTTGGTCCCGCCGGAATGTAATCCGCAATACGTTTCCGGTCACTGTGTCCGCAGCGCACCGGCCCTGGAGGAAGCGTTAGGGAAGTTTCCTTACCTGATAGTACCGGCGGCTGGCTCCGGAAAGGCCAGGATCGGTGAAAGCCTTTGCAGTGGTGGCCCCGCCGGAGGTGATATTGGTCTCGATCTGGGTCCATGCGGTCATGCTGCCGCTGGCGAAGATGGCATAGGATGCACCGGGTTCGGACGTGAAGGTGACGATCCCCGTGCCTGCGGCGGGATTGATGGAAATGCCGGTGATAAGGAAAAGGAATCCCGAGGCGTCGGGCGGGAGGACCGAGACTTCTCCAACCTGCGGACCGTAGTCCGCACCGTTGGCATTGACGATGCGCACGTAGCGGCCCGTGACTCCGCCGGTGTTCACGGTGACAGGACTCGTCGTCTGTCCGGCCAGCACCTGCTGGAAAACGGTGTTCGAAGCGCCGTCCTGAATTTCCAGGCGGGCGTCGGCCAGCCGGTCCGGGCAGCATCCGTCGAGACGTCCGTTGAGCTTCACTTTGCCGACCGGCGTGTCGGCGCCGAGGTCGATCTGGAAGTAATAGTTGGCGCTCAATTGAGCCAGGGGATGCGAAAAGGTACCGGGAACGCCGTCCACAAGATTGGACGCGGGGAACCCGCCGTAAGTGTTGACCGCCACTCCGGACGCGTCGTAGCAGACCACCGGTTTCCCGGTGGCGAGATTGGCGGGAGGTTTGTCGAAGGAAAAGGCGCGGAGCTCGGCGATCTGAGGGTTGTAGGCTTCGTTGCTCAAATTCTCCACCCGGATGAACTGCCCGGCAAAAGTGCCTGCCGGATGGAGGGCAGCATTGAGAACATCGAGGCCGCCCATCCCCGAGTTGGTCCCGTCACCGCGCACAGTGGCCGTCCATATGGCCGGGCCGGGAGAGCCGGTGCCGTCATCATCGTGCAGGGTGACGCGGTAGTTCGTCAGCCGCTCAGGACAGCAGTTGGAGCGGTTCAGGAGTTCCAGCCGGTCGAACGCGTAACGGTTAAAGAGATTCACGGTATAAGTGAATCCCAGAGTGGTGCCCGCACCGTCCAGCGGGTGGGCGAAGGTGAGAGGATTTCCGTCGATGATACTCGCAGCGCTTTGCCCCGTGTACATAGGGCCGGAGGCGGAGATGAGGCCTTTGACGGCCACGTTGGCCGCCTGCTCCGGCTGCATGGCGATGGCGCGAAATTCGGAAAACTGGAAGTACTGGGTGTGCCCGTCGATCCGCACGGAGGCGGCATTGGGAAAGCCTGCGCCGTTGTTGTCGAAGGTGCGGGTGCCGGTGGCGAGGTCCGGGCTGGAGGGAGGCAACCCGTCCACGAGGAATGTGGGGCCGATTTGCACTCCGTTTCCGTCGAGGACATGAATTTCCGCGCCGTTGAGCCGGTTGGGATCACAACACCCGAGGCGGTCCACAATCTCGACACGCTTCAGATTGAACGGCCCCTGGAGATCGACCGCCCAGTAGGGATTGCCCGGCGCCGGATTGGGATTGTCCGCATGGTTGAATGAGGCGACATTCCCGTCATTGCCGTTGGCGGGGGGATAACCGAAGGCGGTGTCACCCGTGGCCGGCTTGTTCAGAGCGACATTCGTTTCCACGAGATCGGCGCGGGTCAGGCAGGGAAAGACAAGCGCTGCAAGAAGGAGGAGCGATTTCATGGAACCAGGCGTTTTGGTTAAGGTTGGAAGACTCCAGGCCCGCCATGACATTATTCTCCGGCGAACGGGCCGGGTATGGGCGAAACGCGAAATAGTGTCAAGAAAATCCCCGGTAAATCCGGACGTGACGTTTTGTTGATATAAAGGATTCAGCCAGCGGGGCTTGCGCCTCCGGGCGGGGTGATTTCTGCCGGTAACCCGTGGATATTTGTGTGGAGGACAGCCGGGAATTTTCCGTATGATGTGCCCCGCTTTTGTCTTATGCAGCTTCTTCGCTTTATCCTCGCCATGCTCGCCCTGCAGGGCGGCCTCTCCGTGCTCCGTGCCGATGCCCCGCCCGCGCCGGACCCCGCCAAAGTAAAGCCGCTCTTTGACGGCAAGTCGCTCGACGGCTG
>DATAIE010000865.1:0-4599 GCA_036262875.1 Verrucomicrobiales bacterium | reverse complement strand
CAGCCCGTCAGCAAAACGGGGCCTGCTCCCGCATTGTGCAGTTCCACCGTATCCGCTCCGGCCAGCGCATCGGCCAGCACTTCACTGATCTCCACCCGCTGCAGGGTGGACTGCACCGTCCACGCTGCGGTGGCCGGAACGGCCTGCCAGTTGCCCGCAAAATCCTGACCGAGGACTTCCAGCGTATGTGCGCCGTCGGCAAGGACGGGAATTGTCAGGATGGCCTTCCGCACGGTGGCCCCGGTGCGGGGGAAAACGCCCGGCGCGATCTCCACGGGCGCACTCCACGTCCCCGCGTCGAGTCGCCACTTATAGGAAAAGATGCCCGGTCCTCCAATCGTGATGGCCGCCGATGTCTCCGGAGTCAGCGCCGCGGGCACGTTTTCAAAATAACAACCGGCGGCAATTCCCGCCCCGTAGTCAAATCCAGGCGGGGCTGTCCCGCGCGCCGGAGAATACGGCTGAAGTGCAAAGTTCCTTGCCGCGCGATCCACAAACAGCGGGTCGCCGGTGCGCGGCTGCCACACCGGCGCATACACATCGTCAGGATGTCGCGCGCCAATGACCGGATCGAGCAGGGCGGGGTCGAGGAAGTTGTTCGCCATCTCGATCTTCGTCGTAAACGGCGGCGCAGTGGCGATGTCCCGGTCCGCCCAACTGAAAATCCGGGGAAAACCGGACGCCGCTCCACCGCCGGACGGCACGGAGCCATAGAAAAGATTGAAAGCAACATAGGCACCGTCACCCGGCACCGGCCCCTGATCGTCGGGAATGAAACAGTTGATGGCGGAGGTCTTCACGTCCTGGGAGAACGTTCCCTTCTCGAAGTGATAGTCCTGATTGATATCCGCCATCGTGTTGTGTTCGAAGATCGCGCCCACCCCCTTCTTCACATTCACGCCGTGATCGACCCTCGTGAACACATTGCGCGCAATCACGACCGTCGTTTCGGGCTCGGTCACGTCGGCGGATACACCGTTCGCATAACCGTGATCTGAGGTATAGGCGTCCTTCGCGCAGTTTTGGAAATAGTTGCCGGCAATGTAGGCGTCGCCGTTCAGATCGAGATGCTCATCTCCCGTGGGCCCCAGGAAAATGTTGTCCTGCACATCGAATACGGGAGTGAGCCCCCACTTTCCGGACGTCACATCCACGAGGTCATTGTGACCGAAACTGCCTTCGAACACATTCCGGTAGAGCCGCAGGTGCCCGCCGACAGGGAACCCTTTGAAAAACTCCGGTTTCCCCATCACGCCGGGGTCTGTCGGCGAACTGTCCACCTCCACCATTTCACTCAGGTTATCCAGCGTCTCGCCGAGCGATTCCTTTCCAGCCGGAAACACGTTCGGGAAATAACAGTCCTGAACGGTCAGCGAACAGTTTTTCCCGTAAACCCCGTGCAGATACGAAAGGCGGAATGAACAGTGATCCACAAGACACTCCGAGCGCACGACGGTAATGGCTCCCTCCACCGCCGCAGGCTGGGCATTTACAAAGTCCGCGTAACGAATCACGTTTTCCGGCGAGAGCGAATCGGTGACCAGAATCCCGCCCCACTTCGGCGGCGCCATTTGGGTGCCCGGCTCACGCGGATCATCCTGCAGCGGCGCGCCGGGCACGTTGGAAAAGCGCAGCGGCGCATCGGCGGTCCCGAGCGCTTTGATGATGCCGCTCACCGTCAGCCGTTTGCCGGGATCGGCAAAAACACTCACTCCGGCATCGATGGTCAGGGTCACTCCCGCGGGAATGGTGGTATCGCCGGTCAGGTGATAGGGGCTTCCCGCCAGTGTCCACTGAAACGCGGGGGTTGTCGGTTTTGGCACTGCATCCAGTTTGAGATCGAAGGTCAGATCCGCGCTGGCGGCATCATGCTGATGCACCTCCACGGCGATGGTATTCACACCGTTGTGCACGAGGGCCATCGGGATGGTGAACGACGCCACTGCATTTTCCGTCGTCGCCGCGCCGTTGAAATCAGCATAGTCTGTGTGCCCGGCACCGGCCGCCAGATTCGGGGTGCGCAGCACTTCCGTGCCGTTCACGTAGACCACTGCGCCGTCATCATACGTCACTTCCCCCGGCAGGCTGGCCACCTGACTCACATCCGCCAGCGTAAACGTGTTCCGGAAATAACTGGTGGGCACACTCTGCGTGCCGGAGGTGCCGGGATCGAAGTCCACCCGCGTCACGATGGTCTGTTCGTCCCGCGGTGAGTCCCCAAAGCCAATCTGGGAGGCCCCGGAACTCCACCCGGTGTCAACGAATCCCTCACTCTTCCACGTCGCGCCGGGATTGGTTCCATTCGTCAGGTATTTCCAGGTCGAACCCACGACCGCCAGATTGGGATTTGTATTGTAAACGCCGTAGTGAAAAAGGTTCTGGCCGGGACCGGTCCCAAGCGTTCCGCTTACATTCGTCCCGGTGCCACCCGAATGGTAGACCGCAGCGGTCAGTTCCTTCACGACATTTCCGGTGCCGTTGGGCCCATCGTAAAATCGCGCCTTCACAATATTCACTCCCGGATGGAGCGGCCCGCCCGCCGCGGGCAGCTCGCACGCCCACGAACCGGCGGCGTTCAGACCCGATGTCCTGTAATACAGAGTCGCCGGCACTCCATTCACCCGGATGGACCGCACCTGGCCCGCATGAAAACTGCCGCTCACCGTGGCGCCGCCATCGGTGGTTCGCTTCATTCCCTCCACATCAGCAGCGGCAGTGGTGATGCTCATGGCGTACGTTTGCGGAATCTGCGCCAGTACGGCCGCGCGGCGCGATGTGATAAAACCTTTCACCTGCTGCACCGTTACTGCATCCGCCCAGCCGCCCAGCAACTGATCGACCAGCGGATCGAGAACCGGATTGCTGAATACCGTGTCTGACAGTGCTAACAGTTTTGCATAATAGTCCGGCAGGATGTCGGGATGATTCATCATCCGGCTCAACCCCTGCACATTTTCGTAACTGAAGATGCTGCGCGCCACCGGATCACCCGTTCCGTTTTCGCCGAGGCCGAATGAGGTATCCATCCCGTGCGGCGCGAGAACGAACCGCGGATCGTTCACTCCGCGGTAGAGGTAAAAGCCGGTGCCGCGCCCGCTTTGGAGGCCTGCCTTTACATTTCCGGTCAGCGCGTCCAGGGCGAGATACGAAAGCCATTGATCAAGTTGCAGCACCTGACTGATCTCCGTTTTGTAAGTGGCTTCCGGGGCATTCGACAACTTATCCGTTAGCGCCATCACATCGGCGTAGCCGGCCCCTGCGACATGAGTGAGGGGAAAGTAAGTCTCCGCGTAGTTCGCAGGAGTGGCGGGAATTTCATAACTGAGTTCTCCATGTGTCCCCGCGCCTTCGTCGTTGACGCGATACAGGTTGCCCTGAGCATCCAGCGGATACTGACGCAGAAGCCAGGCCTCATTCGGCGCCTCCGCCCGCGCATAACGCCCAAACATGCGCCCGCCTGCCTCCGCTGCATCCACTCCGTTGAGACGGAAATGGACCGCCACGGCTTCGCCGGCAGCCAGTCCCGCCCGCCTCCACACTGCGGCAGCCAGCACCTGACTGTGAGGATACTGGCTGTTCACCTCCAGCGCAGTCCGGCCCTGCCACGGGTCACCGGCCGGAAATTCGACTGTCAGGCTTTGCGGTGTTCCTCCCGTGGAACGGATCGTACACCCGTAACGCACCGCGGTGCCCGTTCCATCCATGGCCGCAAAGGTCCCGGAGAACCCCGTCCCCGCAGCCGCCGATGCCAAAGCCAGCCGGTCCTGCTCACGAAGAACTGCAAAACAAAGCGGCTGCGCCCCCGGCGTCCAGGCTCCCGGCGCGGCGGCATCCGTCCGCCAGAGAGCACCCACCGTTCCCGCCGGCCAGGTCGCCGTGCCGGACCCGTCGGTGGCATCAATAAAAAACTCGATCACCTTGCCATTCGGCTGCGCTCCGACATTCGCCTCCACCCGTCCGTCACCATTCGTGTCCACCATAGGCAGCGATTGAAATGTGCCCCCGTCCTCTCTCCATCGAAGCACCGCGACGGCTCCTGTGGCGCGCGCCTCGATCCGCACGGCATCCACCGGTCGCGGAAAGGCGGGCGTCTGACTGACAGAATCGATGACCGGCGCGCCTTCAACCCGCGCGGCAACCGCCAGGGAAATGAGCGCGAGAGTCCTGAAAAAGGGGGTGCATGGAATCATAAAGGGGACCGGAATAGTGTTGGCCGTTACATTGAGAACTGCTGAAAATACGCCCTTGGGCAACCCTCCCGGCCGCCTATCTTCGCATAGTGGAACCACCCGTGTCGAAGGGCACCAGCCACCATGACGCTGGCCAGGAAGCGTTAGAGCCCGGTCAAAAGCAGCGGCGGTTTCATAATGATTGTTTACAGCAGCGACTTTCCCCGGTTTCACAGAGATTATGCCAGGCCCGAATGATTCCCGCCTAATGTAAATTCTCTTAAATCGATTCCCTTTTGGCACGGCGCGGATATGGTGAAACAACAATCATGAAAGCGAACCCCACACTCGCATGCGTGGTAGTCGCCATGGCTGCCGGCACCGCAGGATATTTTCTGCCGCATCCCGCCGGAAAGTCTGATCCGGGCGA
>DATAIE010000864.1:0-3256 GCA_036262875.1 Verrucomicrobiales bacterium | reverse complement strand
ATACGTTCGCAGCATGGGCCGCCCGTAACGGGGTCACTGGTCCGATGACCGGTGACTTCAATGAAGACGGCCTGACCAATCTCGCGGAATACGGACTCGGGCGGACTTCCTCGTCCACGGGGACGGATGGTTTCCTTTCCGCTCATTTTGAGCCTCTCACCGTGAACAGCGTCCAGGACACGTATCTCGTGCTTCGTTATCGCCGGAATCATGCGGCGGACGACGTGATCGTGAAGCCGGAGATGTCCACGGATATGGCGACCTGGACGACGCTCACGGATGAAGCGGAGCCTGCGGTGACGAATCCCGACGGTACCGAAGACACCGCCTGGCGAAGCCCGCAACCACTTTCCTCCGGCGCGCGGATTTACGTGCGTGTGAATGTCACCACCCGCTGACCCTCCCCTTCGATTATCCAACACCGTTACTCTATGCACCGATTCCTCCGTGCGACTGCACTGGCCATTGCCGCGTTTTTTCTGCCGGCTATTCCCGCCACCGCCCAGACGGTGATCATCTCTGAAACCGACTCATGGGATTTTCTTCATCCCACCAACGGAGTCGACCCGGCAGTGGCCGATCCTGACTTCAACGACACGTGGTTCTCATTCCTGGCGGATTACAACGGTCCCGTATTTACCTCCGGAAAACCCGGTCCGTACTCCTACGGGGGCATCGATTATTTTGCGAATACAGGGACCTTCATCGGCACGGGAGGTACTGCGACGGCACCGGCTTCCGGATCGAGGTTCAGCGCCTATTTTAAGAAACAGTTTACCACCACCGAGGACTCTGCGGATGCCACCCTCGTCCTGCTGGTGGACGATGGCGCGGTCATTTACGTCGACGGCGTGGAGCGAAAGCGCGTGAATATGTCAGGTGCCGCCAACGGAACAGGCGACACCTATAAAATGCTCGCGGATGGAGCGAGCAGCGAACTGGCTCTCCGCGCCCCTGTATCTCTCGGGATTCTTCCTGCGGGAAATCACACGATCGCCATCTCAGTGCACAATGCCGCTGCCGACTCCTCCGATCTCGGCCTGTGGGTGAAACTGCTCAGCGCTCCGCCGCCTCCTCCCATGCTGAAGAGAACCGTTGGGGGAGCTTCGACCGATGTCATCGCTGCCCCGGGCTACACCGGCTGGGTTGCCAGCGGGGTGCCTTACGCGTTCAGTTTGAACGGGGTGATTGGGACGCATACGGTTCAATCGGAACCAGTGGATCTTCAATCCGTCGGGGAGGCTTATTTCGCGATGGAGCTTTACTGTTTTGAAATCAGTGGAACCAGCAATTTTGAGCCGGAGGATGAGTTGTCCGCGAAGCTGATCTTTACCCTCGACGATGACAGTCAGATGGAAGTCTCACTCATCCCCGATGAACTGGACGTCGATCTGAACGGAAAGCTCACCGGGGACGAATTCAATCCCGGCCTTCTGCCCGCTCCGGAGGCGGTTGTAGTAGGGCGTCAGCTTCGGGCGGTCATTCCGGCCAATGCGAAATCCGCCGTTCTCCGGATGACCGTCACGGAGGATTCCGCATCGACATCCGAGACCTTTAAATTCGGGGGGGCCATGATCAGCGACGTCCCGCTCGATACCGATGAAGACGGCGACGGAATAAACCGGGCGGCGGAATTGTTCGGGGGCACGGATCCCGCCAGCAAGGCAAGCCATCTCAGCGTGTCGAACGTCACATACGGGTTCGATGCTCAGGAGAATGCGTATTCCTTCGACACGACTTTTTCGGTCATTGCCGGAAAGCGTTATGCGATAGAGGATTCGAACGACGGGGGTGCCTCCTGGACCTATCTTGGCGATCTGACGGCGGCCGGAACCGGGAACTTTACGATAGGTGTCCTGCTGGGGCTCACTCCTCCCGAGCGTTATTTCATGCGCGTTCACTGTATCCCGTAGGGGGCGGGCGAGGGGGGGACGATATGAAAGGCTCTCGGGGGCAGGTATTTGCAAAATACTTAATAAATCTTGATATTTTATAAATTTCCAATTACTCTGGCGGGGTGAAAACAGGTCTACTGAGTACTGTTCTGCTGATGTGGGTGATGCCGCTGGCGGTATTGGGTGCCAACCCGAAACCTGCCTCTTCACCCTCCCCTGCAAAAAAGAGCGCCAGCGCGGTGGCCGGAAAGCCCGCACCATCCGCGAAACCGGCCTCCACAAAAAAACCCATTCAGGCCATCGGGGACTCCAGGACCCGGAAAAAGGCTCCTCCGGTTGCCTCAAAGAAGTCGGACGCGAAGGTCCACCGCGCCGTTTCAACGCCGGCAGCCAAAGAAAAAGCGCCCTCTCCCAAACCTGCTGCACTGTCCGTCCGAAAGAAGTCCCCCTCTGCGAAGACCTCTTCCGCCAAGGCAGAATCCGTTCCGGTGATCCGGCGCAGTTCGAGCGAATATATCGACATCACTTATCCTCCGCGCGCCGGGAGCCGCCAGCCGGCGGAGGCGAAAAAGGCCCCGGAAAAACCCGCCCGAAAGCCCCGCAAGCGGTCGGTAACCCCTGAAGCGGAAACCGAAGAGATTCCCGGCATCCCGCGGGAACAGGAGACCGCGGTGGCTTCCTCCGGCCCCATGCGCCGATAAGTCCGGTTGCCGGCATTTCCCTGCTTCTTCTCTTTCCGGAATGGATCACATCGCCCTGGCCCGCACCGTCATCGACCTTGAAATCGCCGAAATCCGGCGGCTGAGGGACCGGGTGGATCAGTCCTTTACCCGTGCGGTGGAAGCCATGCGTACGGCTGCGGACGCCGGGAGGAAGATCATCATTTGTGGCGTGGGAAAATCCGGAAACGTCGCTTTCAAGATTGCTGCCACTCTCACGTCCACAGGAGCCCCGGCTGTGGTTTTGAATACCCAGGATGCGCTCCATGGCGATCTTGGCCTGGTGAATGACGGGGATGTAATCATCGCCATGAGCGCGAGCGGCGAGACGGATGAGATGTTGAATCTTCTCCCGCATCTCAAGCGGCTTCAGACCACTCTTATCGCCATGACGGGCGGGGCGAACAGCCTGCTGGCCCGCAATGCGGACATCGTCCTCGACGTGAATGTGGAGCGGGAAGCCTGCCCGTTGAATCTGGCGCCCACCAGCAGCAGCACTGTGATGCTGGTCATGGGCGATGCTCTTGCCATGGTCCTCCTGGAAGCCCGCGGGTTTAAAGCGGAGGATTTTGCGCTCCTCCACCCAGGAGGCTCGCTGGGCCGCGCTCTGCTGACAAAGGTGAGTGACATCATGCGCCGCGG
>DATAIE010000863.1:0-1780 GCA_036262875.1 Verrucomicrobiales bacterium | reverse complement strand
TGATACCACCCATCAGGATTGTGTATTCGATGCCATGGGAGTGCAGAATGTGTGGCGGGGAATCTATACGGCAGTGGACGGGAAGCGCCTTGCGGGTCCCGGGCTGAGGGACTTGTGTCAGGCTGTCCAGCCGGACCTGCTGGCAAAACTGACGGGGCTGGTGGACGACAACGTTACGAGAGCCCGTACCGTGCCTGAGCCGTTCGATCAGGCGATTCTCGGCAACGATGATGCCCCCGGGCGCAAGGCGGTGATGGCGGTGATCACCTCCCTGGAGGATACCGGTTCCACTCTTCGAAAGCTCGCGCAGGGGCTGGGAATCGAAGTGCCGGAGGTCCCTCCGGAGGGCACGGAGGGATGAAGGCGGCATTCTGTGCGTTTCTGTTTCTGGCCGTGCCGCGGGGATGGGGTGAGCCTCCCGTGGTTTCGGTGACGCCTCGAATGCCAGTCAACCCGGCGGCTTTTTCCGGCGGAGCCGGGACGACGTTCAACGCCGGCAAAGAAGCTTATTCCACGCCTCTAACAAATCTTACCCGCACCCACCGCCGGGAGTTTGTGGTCGGCAATTCGTTCTTCAAGGATAACTGGGTGAGCGCTCCCGCGACGGCAGGGAACCGCGACGGACTCGGCCCGTTGTTTCATGCGCGGTCGTGCAGTTCCTGTCACGTCCAGGATGGCCGGGGCGCGCCGCCGGTGGCGGATGAAGTCATGACCGGGCTTCTTCTGCGCCTCAGCGTGCCCGGCAGCAGCGGTCCAGTGCCGGATTCCGTATACGGGAATCAAATCGCGGTGCGGGCACTGCCTGGTACGGATCCGGAGGCGGATGTCAGGGTGCGGTGGGGAGAGTCGGAGATAGCTCTCGCGGGAGGCGAAACCTTTAAGCTGCGGCGGCCGGACATTGAGATCGTGCGCTGGTACTACGGTGAACCTGCTGCGGGGATCATGATCAGTCCCCGGCTGGCACCACCCGTTTTTGGAGGCGGTCTGCTCGAAGCCGTGCCGGAAAGCGCAATCGAGGCATTGGCCGATCCGGATGACAAGGATCACGACGGAATTTCCGGTCGCGTGAATCACATCGTGGACGCGAAGTCCGGAAGGAAAAGGGCTGGCCGGTTTGGGTGGAAAGCCAGCGTGCCTTCGCTGCGCGTCCAGGCAGCGGAGGCCTTCGCAGGAGACATCGGTATCACCACGAATGAGCACCCGCAGGAAAACTACACGGCTGCCCAGGCGCCGAAGCTGGGCTCTCAGCCCGACGGAGGGAAGCCGGAAGCCGATGCGCTCATCATGGACCGTATGGAGAGTTACCTTCGTGGACTGGGGGTGCCGGCCCGCCGCAATCCGAGCGACGCCGCGGTGCAGCAGGGCGAATCCGTTTTCCGGTCGCTGAATTGTACGGCCTGTCACGTTCCCGAACTGCGCACGGGGGGAGACTATCCCATGACGGAACTGCGGGATCAGACCATTCGACCGTACACGGACCTTTTGATTCACGATATGGGGGCAGACCTCGCCGATCACCGTCCGGACGGAGAGGCCGGCGGCACGGAGTGGCGCACGCCCCCGCTCTGGGGGCTGGGGCTGAATGCGACGGTGAACGGGAATACCTTCTACCTGCACGATGGACGGGCCCGCACCATCACGGAGGCTATCCTCTGGCATGGCGGGGAAGCCTCCAAAAGCCGGGACGCATTCAAGCGGACGGCAAAAGAAAGCCGCGCCGCTGTGATCACTTTTTTGGAGTCACTGTAAACAACCGCCCGTCGTTCGCGGTTGCGCGGGA
>DATAIE010000862.1:0-3008 GCA_036262875.1 Verrucomicrobiales bacterium | reverse complement strand
TGGCGGGCCCGGAGGCAACGGAATTGATTCATGAAGTCGTCGTCGCTATGCATTTCCGCAGCACCGTGCAGCAGTTCCTGCAAATTCCCTTCTATCATCCCACGCTGAGTGAAATCTGGTCCTATCCCGCGGAAGACCTGCTGTAAGGGGACGGCCTTACGGAGCTCCGCCGCCCGCGCCGGCATCCGGCCGCGGAGATGTCAGAATAGGACGCGGCTTTGGCGCTGAAAGTTCACTCTTCAATTTCCGGATTTCCTCCGTGGCCGCTTTCAGTTCCGCCCGGGCGGCCTCCGCCTCTCTGCGGGCTTTATGGAGTTCGTCCTGAGCGTCACCCGCGGGAACTTCCGGACGGGAGCGCACGTCTTCCAGTTCGTGAGTCAGTTGCGCGGCGCGGGTTTGTTCTGAAGCGGCCGCGGCATTGGCTTCCTGGAGCGCGGCGCGCGCCTCTTCCAGTTCGCGGCGCAGGCAGGCATTGAGTTCGGAGGCCTCCCGACTCTCCTCCAGTGCCCTGCTCAGCGCCTCTTTGCTGTTGTCTGAAACTCCGCCATCCTCCACCGCACCCGTGTCCGCCGGCACGGGCCGGGGAACGGAAGGCGCGGACTCGATCGCCGCGACACGTCCACGGGCGGCATCGAGATCCTTTACGAGCTGCTCCGCGCGGCTTTGTTCCGCGGTGGTCGCAGCGCGGGCTTCTTCGGCAGCGGCACGGGCTTCCTCTAATTCACGATGCAGACGGGTGTTGAGTTCCGTCGCCGCCTGGCTTTCCTCCAGCGCTTTCGAGGCGGCCTCGCGGGCTGCCGTCTCAAGGGTGCGGATTTCGCTGAGTTGCTTTTCCAGCGCCGTCCGTTGTTCAAGATCGGTGCCTGCTTTTGCATCCGCTGTCCTGGCGCGGGCATCCAATTCCGCCCCGGCGGCACGCATCGATTTCAGCGCAGATTCGGCCGCAATGAGGTCTTCGAGAGCCTTCCGGTGACCGCTCTCCAACTGACGCGCCCGTTCGTGGGCTTCGTCGTGGGACTCGGCCTTGGGGCGCAGCGTCTCCAGTTCGCGGAGAGCCTCCTTTCGTGCCGTCTCTGCGACGGCCAGCGCTGCCTCCATCGACGCCAGTTTCTCCGCGTATGCTCCTTTTTCCTCCGGAGGTGTCCCCTCCCCTGCGCTTTCCGCGCTCTCTGTTTTTTCCGGAGCCGCAGGGGTCTGCCGGGAATGCCAGCCGCGCAAGATCCAGCCCAGGGCCGTACAGACGAGCCCGGCAAGGATCACATACAAGGCGGACGAAGTGCCGGGCTCACTGGCAGCGGTGGAAAGGCAGGGGGCAATCATCGGTAAAGGGGCAAACGCATGCATGGCGCAGGAAGCCGCCGGTTGTCAATCTCCTCAAAAAGCGGGGAAAGCTCTTTACGGCGGCAATCCGCCCGGTTTTCAAGTTGCTCCTTCCGCCGCGCGGGTGAGTGATAAGCTCCACCCATGTCCGACACCGCTCCGTTTTTTGAACTCCTCGCGCAATCCCTTGAAACCGGAGCCCTGGTAAAAGCCACCCTCAGCCGCCCCGGCAAAGGTGCCCCGCATGGCCTGCGGAATATCTTCCTGCGTCCGGTCGAACTGCGCGGAGCCGCGATGGTGTCGTGGACATGGCGCTACGAACGCCGCGATGAGGTCAAAAACCTCACGCCTTTGGAAACCCTGCAGCGTCTGCGGGAACTCTGCGGCCCCTGGTTCCGCAATACCGGCCTCTTCACGGCCACGCACGAAGCGACCCTCACCCACAATCGCCGCGGTGAGCCCGCGATATTCATTCGTCAGGCGACCGCCACCGGTACCGCCGCCGAAACGCGCCACGACCGGGAAAAACAGCGGATGCTGGACTCCTCTTCACCATGGCTCCGCGAGCTGGGACTCACCGGCCCGGGCGGCGAAGTGTTCCCTTCCTCGCAAGCCAAGTGGCGGCAGATCAATAAATTCCTCGAAATCATCGCCGGCCTCGTCCGCACCGCCAGCCTTCCTCCCGACGCTCATATCGCGGACATGGGTTGCGGGAAAGGGTATCTCACGTTCGCTCTCTATGATTACCTGACCACTCACCTGCATCTCGCACCGCACGTCACGGGAGTGGAACTGAGGCCAGAGCTCGTGGAGTTCTGCAATGCTGCTGCCCGTCGGGCAAAATTCGACAGTCTGCGCTTTGAAGCGGGCAGCATCCACGGCTGGCGGCCGTCGCGCCTCGACATGCTCATCGCCCTCCACGCCTGCGATACCGCCACCGATGAAGCCCTCGCCACCGGCATTCGCGCCGGCGCCTCCGTCATCGTCGTCGCCCCCTGCTGCCATAAGCAGGTCCGCAAAAGCATGTTCCCTCACAACGAACTCTCTCCACTCCTCCAGCACGGCATCCTCGCCGAACGCCAGGCGGAACTGCTCACCGACGGCATCCGTGCGCTCCTCCTCGAATCGCGGGGCTACCGCACCAGTGTCTTTGAATTCATTTCCACCGAACACACTGCGAAAAATCTCATGATCACGGCCGTGAAACAGGGCCATTCCTCCGCCAAAGCGCTGGAGCAGGTGGCGGCCATTAAAGAGTCGTTTGGCATTCGCGGGCAAGCGCTGGAGGAGATGCTGGAGTAGGAGGACTTACGGCGGGAGGAACAACGCATGCGAAAGCGGCACAGTTCAAAAGATGTCAGGCTCCGGCGTTGGACGGGTTCCTGCCAGAAAACGGAAATCGCACCCTTCGTCGGCCTGCGTGATCTGCTCCATCAGCAGCCGACCGTAGCCGCGCTCATAGCGTGAGGGCGGCGGTGTCCACACGGCACGACGGGCGGCAAGTTCGGACTCTGGAACATGCAGGGTCAGTGTGCGCGCAGGGACATTGAGTTCGATTTCATCGCCGGTGCGCACGAGAGCGAAGGGGCCGCCGAGTGCGCTTTCCGGGGCGATATGCAGCACGCAGGTGCCGTAGCTCGTGCCGCTCATCCGCGCATCGCTGAGGCGGACCATGTCGCGGATGCCCT
>DATAIE010000861.1:0-1639 GCA_036262875.1 Verrucomicrobiales bacterium | reverse complement strand
GCTGGTTTGGATGAGCGAGTCCGGCGCGAACATCACTCCGGACAAACTGCCGCCTGCGGCCATGGCTCCCGTCCACACGGCCTGCGACGCCCACCTGGCAAAGGTGATCTCGATCTTGAATCCTGAGTGGCTCGTGGGGGTGGGAGGCTTCGCAGAGGAGCGTTTTCGCGCCGTTGCGGGCGGAGGGCCGGCGAAGATCACGCGCATTCCCCACCCCAGTCCAGCGAATCCGGCTGCGAACAGGGACTGGGCGGGAGCGGCGATGAAGGCGCTGCGCGAGGCCGGCGTCACGCAGACATAGAGGCGGGCGGTGTCACCTGACGGAAGCTTCGCAACGCGCCCTCTTTAGGACGGGTGATCCCTTCCTTTACGTAAAATTTACATCTTCGGATGGGATCATGCGGTAAATCGGAATTAATTGAGTTCCAATTCTCCGCTCCCATCCCCATGAAACCGTTCGCCTTCGTTTCCCTCGCCGCTGCCCTTCTCGCCTGGGCTCCATCGCTGTTCGCGGAAGTACGTGAGTTCCATGATGCCAAAGGCCGGGCAATCAAAGCGGACCTGGTGAAGGCGCGGGGGCCTAACATTGTCATCCGGAACGCGGAGAGCAAAGAGGTGACGGTGCCGCTGAAGAGTTTCAGCCGCGATGATATCGCTTACATTTGCCGGTGGATCACCGCCGACCCCGCTGCGCTGGACTACCGGTTTGAGGCGAAGGAAACGGAGAAGACTCTCGATAAGGCGTCCATTCCCGGCACAGAACGGACGACCAGCGCCTCCGGCTATGGCACGGCGGACGATTCCGAACACGCCTACGAGGTCTACCTGTCGAACCGGTGCGCCAATCCCGTGGAGGGCGTCCGGGCGTGCTATCGCGTCTTTTTGCTCGACTGCGTGGAAGTGACCTCGGGCAGCACCTATGCCTCCGTAATGGCCAAGCCAAAGATGTTGTTCAAATGCGGGAATGTCGAACTGCCGTCGCTGAACTATAATGCTTCGTTCAAGTTCACCACCCGCTCCCACACTCTGCACCGGATAAAGGCCGCCAACACCTCGACGGGAGTGGGTGAACGGGATCGCCTGCGGGGAGTTTGGGTCCGGTTTTACCGCCACGGCGTGCAGGTGGGCGAATGGAAAAGCGGCACGGTGCCCCGCTGCGAATGGCCGGAAAATGATGCGGACAAAGAAGCTCTGGCAGCCGACAAGGAAGCCCAAAAGCCGCTGCTGGCGGCTCTCACCAATCCCGCGGCGGAACCGGTAAAGCCGGCGGTGAAGAAACCAACCCCGGCACCGAAACCGGTGGAGAAGCCAACGGCTCCCGCGAAGGAGGATACTCCAGAGGAACTGAAGATTTTCGACATGGATGATGTCAAGGACGACAAGCCTGCTCTTCCGCTTCCTTTGCCGCCGCCGGGAAAGGGAACTGGAAAATAGATTCCGGAGAGGGGGTGTTCTGAGGCAGCGGGCCGGCAAGCCCGGGCAGATGCGTTGCCGTCCCGGCGGCTCTGGCTCTTTGCATGAGCTACCCTATGAGGAGGGGGATGGAGGCTCGTTGCATCGGGGCGGACAGGATGTCGTGGTCCTTTTCCTAACGGAAGCGGATGACGAGTCTCCTCGTCATTTCCCGTGACAAGCGCCG
>DATAIE010000860.1:0-4033 GCA_036262875.1 Verrucomicrobiales bacterium | reverse complement strand
TTTGGAAATTCGTCGTGGGATGCCCGAAAGTTTGATTGACCACGTAGGCCGGCGCCGGTTGAACGGCAGCAATATAGGGCCGGTTCGCTGCACCTCCGTCAGCGGTTCCCGTAAAGGCATCGGCGTAATCATAAGCTCCGATGAGCGCTGAATTGTTGACAGTGACTCCCGCCGCCTCCGCTTTTGAAACACCAAAGGCAGCCGCCGCAAGCACAGCACATGAAAGGTTCAGTTTGAGCGGGAGAGTGGGTCTCATATGCGGAGGTCAGGGAAAGTGCCGATTGGAAATGACGCCGGATTAGTGGATGGTGAAATTAAGAGGATTCGCGGGCGGATTCAATCCCTAATTCATGGTAGTTTTTCCAGTATGCGCCTCCATCCGTGCTTGACCCGGCCCCGATTCTCCGGTCACAATCCACAGACGCTTTCGGGCGCAGTTCTTTCCCATTTTCTCCAATTTCCTGCGGTGTGCGTGACTCCTGGTTTTATTGAGCCCGCTCCGTTGAATTAGTCCGGGGGCCTGGTCGGCCAAACCTAAGTCATGCCTTTACAGGAAGGCTGCAGTTTGGATTTGGCGGCTGCCACCATACTTTTGAGCCTTGGGAACGAGGTCTCTTAGCCATAGACGGCACCGCGGGTTTTTCCTTCTCCCAAAAAGAGAAAAGCCCTCCGGCACAGGGTCCGGAGGGCTCGCATTACCAACAGGAAGTCCAATGGATAACCAGGCTTACCAGTACTGCTCGACGAAATAGGCCGGAGAAGCGCCCGAAATCCGTGTCGGGACGTGATTCAATCCCGAAAAATAGCTAACCCAGTTTTGTGCCTGGAAATACATCGCTGTATCTCCACTCACGCGATGCCAGGACGGCTCTTCCGCAGGAGGCGGAGCCGCTTGAACACCCGACTCCTTATAAGTGAGGCTCGTCCCGGTCCAGGTGAGGTAATGGCTCGCTTTCTCGTCATCCGGTTTGCCGTCGTCCATCGTGAACGAGACTCCTGGAACTTTGAAAAGCATCGTATTGTTGATGCCGGCTCCATAAGAGCCGGCTCCGACGGCGTTCATGGCCGTTTCAACGTTCGTGGCCGCTTTGAAACCGGGTGCGCCGGTCGCCTCGCCTTCGCCGAATACGGACGCTATTTGCTGGGCGTTTCTTTTTGCCATCGTTACCCTGGCGCTGCTGTGGGCGACGCTCAGGCTGGTCATGGAGATCGCCGCAATGATCCCGATAACGGCGATCACCACCAGCAATTCGACAAGGCTGAAGCCGGCTCGCCGGCGTTTAAATAAGGCGTGATTTTGCATAGGCTTGGTCTTTTTGTTTATTTTGTTTATAGTCTGGGTGGACACGCTTTGTTATAATTATTAGCGCGTTCACCTACTACCATGCAAACCAGCCCCTCTTGAGTTACGGAAATTATGGAAATTTAAAAAAGCGGCTTTTGGCTCGCTAGTGCTTTCCGCCGGATCCTGTCACGCGAAACTTGCTCCGCTCTTCTTCGGTTAACCTCCTTCCCGCCACTTTATTGGCCAGGGCGATAAGGCTCTGAAAGTCGGTTTCCCAGAGTTGCGTCTGTCCCTTGCTGCCCCCGCTAAGCAACCTTCCCCCCGGGAGCCATTTCAAGGTATGAACAGCCTCGTCAGTCGCAATGGTGCGCAGTTCTCCGGTCTTCTCCCAGTCCCATAGGTAGATTCTCCCCTCCGCACCCGCCATCGCAAGCCAGGGCCGGTCCGGGGAAAAGGAAACTCCTTCCATCGAGTGGTCCTGGCAGGGGGCCGTTCTTGCCGTCGCGGCCGGGTTGGGAGCGGCAAGATCCCAAATCACCGGAAACTGTCCGCTCGATCCCGAGGCCAGCCAGCGGCTGTCGGCCGTAAACGTTAAACTGGTTCGTTCAAGAAAAGGCGCCCGCAACGTTGCTCTGGGAACGGGAGGACCCGGCTGGCTGACATCGTAAACCAGGACGAGGTTTCCATTTTGGTCCGAGCCCTTTACGGGTTCCCGGTCCCATCCATGACGGGCGACGGCGAGCCAGTGCCCATCCGGCGAGACCTGCACATCCGGCAGCAGATACTGAATGGAATGAATGGGGTGCTCTTTTTTTGTCAGTGAAGGATGAGGCGCATTGAGATCCCACCCGAAAAGGATTCCGTCTCCACAGGTGCAATAGAGAGTGCCTCTGGGATGAACCGCCACGCGGCGGATATAATTCTGCCGCGTGCCGGTCATGTCCAGAGTGTCGACCGGGCCCGGCAGTTGGTGTTCGTCATGAATGCAGCGGCACATTTCACGGAAATCATACACGTAGGCCCTCGCATCGCTGCCGATGCTGACGAGCCACTTGCCGTCGGGGCTGAAGGCCACTCCAGTGGCCGGCCCTCCGTGAGACTTCAGGTTCCAGACTTTTTTCGATGCCGGTTCGCTCAGGAGAACCTCTCCCTCCGGCCCCACATCCGGTGCTCCCTCCGCAGAGGTGCATGCCATGGCAAGCCATTTCGAATCCGGGGAAACGGCTACGTCCCGGATGCTTCCCTGTCCGCCGGCGCAAGTGAACGGCACGGTTCCCGTTGTAAAACCATCGAAGTCCCAACGCCGGTAGGAACTGTAAATCCCGGTCGCTACCAGCGTCCTGCCGTCCCGGGTCATCGCCAGATCCATTACCGGTGAGGAAAGCCCCCGGAATTCGAGAGGAGGCTCTCCCTCACTCAAACGGTCAACCCGCCATGCCCGCACCACGCGGTCGACTCCCCCGGCAAACAACCAGCGTCCGTCGGGACTGAAAGCTGTCGCCACTCCCCGGCCTCCGGCCGTGCGCAGCTTATAGACCGGCTTCGAAGGATCAAGGGGCTGAAGTTGCACCACATCCCCCACCCCGACCATACAGACCTGCGAAGAATCCGGAGAAAACGCAATCAGGGTGCAACCTTCCACTCCCGTGCTCAGGGTCCGGCCCGTCGCGGCGGCCTTTACCGGATCACCGCTGCTCAAATCGTAAACGCGGGCCAGAGCTGCGCTGCGCTGCAATACCAGCGATTTCGAGTCCGGACTGAAGGCCCGCGGCCCGACGGCGAACGACCCTTCGGGAAGGACCGCCGGTTCACTGGCACCCTCAGGCCCTATCCGCTGAAAATATCCAGGTCCCGCTCCGTCGGCCCGGCAGGTCAAAAGCCATTTGCCGTCGGGCGATACCGTGGCGCTGGGTTGCCCCATCCCCGCAGGCAGGGCCAGACGGACCGGTTTTGCCGCCACAGGGATACCATCTGCAGAAAACCTGGTCGCAAGACAAAAGCTGTCATGATCGGTTCCGTCATTCCCCGCCTTCCGGAAATAAGTGTAATAATCTGCGGTCGTTTCCCCGGGCCGGCTTCGCAAAGTTCCGCTCCGAAAAGCCAGCCCGGCCGTGTCAACTTTGCCGAGAACACGGGAGGGCGGGGTGCCGGTCATGCGCCCTTCCGCACTCGCTTCGGTCACATTCCAAAGGATGACCTCGCCCGAGAGGTTTCCAGACAAAACCCGGCGGGAATCACCCAGCCACGAGATCCCGCGAAAGTTTTCCTCACCGGGTGACGGCCACATTTCCCACCGTCGCACCGGCTCTGTCCCATTCCGGTCCTCAAGGTCAAACAGCGCCGCCCGTATCCCATTTTTATGAGTCTCCGTCCAGTCCAGCGTCAGCAGCCATTTTCCGTCAGGGCTGATTTTCGCACCGTTTTCCTCGAAAATCATCCGTTTGAGAAAGCCTGGCACGGCTGAGGATTTTTCCATCGGGAAGGGTGAAATGTCCCGACCTCCCGTCTGCTGGAGCACGTCGTAGAGTGCCGTGGTCGCTTCCGGCAGCACTCCACCCAGCGTCTCCTGAGTCGTTTTCACCGCTTCGACGGCCAGGAGGAGGGCCCTGGCGGGGTCCTCTGCGATCTGGAACCGCGCGTCACCGGCGAGTTTCGTCGCCGTCGCAATCCGCAGCGCCGTTTCCAGTTGGTCATTCGTTTGCGTCAGTGAAACCACGGCCTGTTCGGCTCTCTGCCAAAGAACGAGAC
>DATAIE010000859.1:0-2196 GCA_036262875.1 Verrucomicrobiales bacterium | reverse complement strand
TGCTGCTTCACGGAATTCCAACCGCAGACATCAAAGCGTGGTCCCCCAACGCGGCTGCCGATTTGCCCGGCGGCTACCAGAAAATCAAAGACGAATTCAAGGAGGGGAATACAGTGTACTCATTCAAATTCGTGAAACCCGGGGAGACGTCAGGCATGGCCTTTGACGGCCTTGTCTTTGTGAACGGCCGCTGGGTCGTCATGCCAAAACCCTTCCGCGCCGCCGACGGCTAAAGCGGTTAAGTTTAAAATGTAGCCGTCTGGCAGGGGCTTTGGTCGCGCAGCGACCACGGATGGGTAGCCGTGGACTGAAGTCGACTTCAGTCCACGGTGAAGCGAAACAAACTCCGGGACCCGTCGCGCAGCAACGGAGGAGGCCGGTGGCAGGGGCCTCCTGAGGGGGAAACCGTCCACTGTCATCCGGTGTCGCTAGGCGACACACCCGTTTGCATGGGACTTCCACCGTGGACTGAAGTCGAATGGCACGAAGTTAGGGCCCTTTCCACGAATGCCGACCCCTTGCGGGTCGCCGCCATTAGCGAGGCGTCAAGCGACGCAGGAGCGCCGACGCCTCGAAAGCATTCCACACCACCCTGCACCCCGGAGGGCGTGCCAGCAGGCTTGCGGACATGGCTGCGACCCCTGACGGGGTCGGGAAACGTTTTCTGTCCCAACGAGGCGTCGGCGCTCCTGCGTCGCTTGACGCCTCGCTCCTGACTAACTCCAGTGGGCGTTACGCTGCGGGCCGGAGAACAAGTCCGAGTGCGGCGGCCTGTCTTTCAAGGCGACGGCGGCGGCGTGTGGCGGCACTGGGAGTGATTTTGAAGGCTTCGTTTTCATCGTATGCGGTCTGGTTTTTGATCATGGCGTAAAGGATGCGCGCGAGTTTGTGCGCTGTGGCGACGGTGCCTTCCGCTTTGCCGAGCCGGGCCTTCATGCGCCGGTGGTAATCTCCCATTCCGTTGCGGGACTGGTTGAGGCCAAAGGCGCCGAGCCGCAGGGCCCCGGCCAGACGGCAGGGTACCTTGCGCGTGCGCGCTTTGAGTAATTTGCCGCCGCTGATCCGGTTGTCGGGACACAAGCCCATCCACGAACAGAAGGCGGCGGCGGTGGGAAAGGCGCTCAACAGCTGCTCGCGGGTGCCGACTTCGCTCATCAGCATAGTTAGGACGCTGGCGCCGGCCCCGGGCACGAGGCTGAGGTCGACTCCGTAGAAGCGCCACGCTTCGTGGAAGATGGTCATTTGCGGACTGTTTTTGTGAGGCCGGTGCTGGTGTTTGCCCGCAGGCGGCGGCAGCGGAGCACCACCTGCGCACTGAGTGCCGCGATTTGCAGGTCGCATTCCGCCATGGCGGCTCGCAATTGTTGCCATGACTGATAGCTTTGCCGCAGTACAAAGAGATACTCCGGACGGTAGTCGCCGCGCAGCGCCTCTTTGATCGTTTCCAGCGGCCTTTTGCACCGTTGATCGCGCAGGGCGGCCAGCCGGTCCGCATCGCGTTCGCCCGCCAGGATGGCTTCGATGATGGCAAGGGCACTGCCCCCGTCGATATCGCTGAAGACGTGATGGATCTTCAAATTCATTTCTGTCAGGGCTTTCTGCATGTGTTGCAGTTGCCGGGAGGCATCACCGCACATCTCCGCACGGTGTCTCATCACAAAGCGCAGCGGCACGATGTCCTGAGCGGGCCGAAAGGATTTGCGTAACAGGCCGGCGGCGTGCAACTGCTGCAGCCAGCGGGCGTCGCAGACATCTGTCTTTTTGCCAGGCACGCCTTTGATATGACGGGCATTGACGAGATAAACCTCGATTCCCGCCTGCGTGAGCGTGTCATAAAGTGTGATCCAGTAGTTGCCGGTGCTTTCGATGGCGGCGGTCTTGATGCCACAGGTCAAAAGCCAGTCGCGCAGAGCCTCCACGCCGCTGGTAAACGACGGAAAAGTGCGCACAAAATCCCCGTCCTCACCGCCGGGACCTGGCGGAACCGCGGCGACAAATTCCTCTGCGCCGACATCGATTCCGGCCGCGGCCGGATGCGTCAGAAGATCGAGGGCTGGCTTTGCGGCGGAGGCCGTGGCTTTTTTGGTGCGGCGTCGTTTGGAGGATTTCGCAGGTTTTTGTTTCATGGCGGTGGAGCGGGCACGTTGTCTGACGCGAGGACAGCCGCCTAAAGGTGAATAGGCAGTCTCCTGAACG
>DATAIE010000858.1:0-2150 GCA_036262875.1 Verrucomicrobiales bacterium | reverse complement strand
ATGCCATCGAGACTGCCGCCGAAAAGAATGCTGCTGGCACGCACAGCCTCGGCACAGGCGGCCTCCCCGTGGATGATGACGGTGACTGCCCTCGCGAGAGCAGTGTGCGCTTCCCGCGCGCCGGGATTGGCAGTGTGAGCGGCTTCCAAAGCGGTCACTTCCTCCTGCGTCAGGAAAGTGAAGTACTTTAGGTAGCGGACAACATCACGGTCATCCGTGTGTATCCAGAACTGATAAAACTGATAGACACTCGTGCGCTTCGGATCGAGCCACACCGTCCCGCTTTCCGTCTTCCCGAACTTTGTCCCGTCCGCTTTGGTAATGAGCGGCATGGTGAGGCCGTAGGCCTTCTTTTCCAGTTTCTTCCGGATGAGTTCCATGCCCGCGGTGATATTCCCCCACTGGTCGCTGCCCCCGATCTGGAGTTCGCAGCCGTAGACGCGCGAAAGATGGTAAAAATCATAAGCCTGAAGCAGCATATAGCTGAACTCGGTGTAGCTGATGCCCACCTCCCGGTCCTCCATGCGGGCGCGCACGGATTCCTTGGCGACCATTTGATTCACCGTGAAATGCTTGCCCACATCGCGCAGGAAATCGAGAAAACTCACCGGTCCCAGCCAGTCCGCGTTGTCCACCAGGCGCGCCGGATTTTTCTCCGCCTCGAAATCGAGAAGGCGGGCGAGCTGCGGACGAATGGCGGCAACGTTGGCGGCAATGTGATCCTTCGTCAGCAGTTGCCGCTCCTGAGTCTTGCCGCTTGGGTCTCCGATGCTGCCGGTAGCTCCTCCGGCCACCGCGACCGGATGATGGCCCGCGAGTTGAAACCGCCGCAGCGCCAGCAGGGGCACGAGACTTCCCGCATGCAGACTGTCCGCCGTGGGATCGAATCCACAGTAAAGCGTCACGGGAGCGCTGCGAAGCCGGGACGGCAGGCCGTCCGCCTCCGGAGCACCGCCCTCCGTGCGACCGGTGTAGTCCTCCAGCAGCCCGCGCCATTGGAGTTCGTGGAAAATATCGTTGTTGTTTTGCATGGGAAGCTCCGTGGTTAACGCGAACCGGCGGCGTGCGCAAGGCTTCGGAAAGCCGGGGTGTGACCGCCGGTCAGGGCTCGCCTTTCCACCATGTATCCATGGCGGCCCGCAGCCTCGTCACATCCTCCGCGCGTTCCTTTGCGAGGTTCCGCTCCTCCTGCTGGTCCGCTTTCAGATCGTAGAGTTCCACCGGCGCGCCGGGCTCCCCGGGACCTGGAACGACCAGTTTCAAATTTTTCTGAATACACCACCGCCAGCGAAGGCTTTTGGCCGGAACATCGAGATCCACCGCGTTGTGCGTGAAGCATTCGCCAAACAGAGTCTCGCGTGCCGCCATTGCCGCCTCGTCCAGAAGATTGAGCCCGCCCATTTCCTTCACCGGGTCCGCGCCGGCGGCACGCAGCAGCGTGGGCGCGATATCGAGGGAACTCGCGAGAGCGCTGGATTCCCGCGCCTTCACCTTTGCGGGCCAGCGCACCAGAATGGGGGTCCGGAGACCGCCGTCATACTGGCTTTGTTTGGAGCGCGGTGCAAAGCGCTCCTCTTCCGGGTTCTGAATCCACCCGTTGTCCGCCAGATAAACGATGATGGTGTTTTCCGTCAGGCCCTCTTTGTCCAAGTGATCGAGAAGCTGCCCGCAGGTTTCGTCAAACCATTCGATCATCGCCCAATAGCGGGCAACATGCACCGTCGGAGCCTTGTTTTTGTATTTTTCCAGAAACCGGTCCGGTGGATTGTGCGGCTCGTGCGGCATCATGGGCGCATACCAGAGAAAGAAAGGCTTCCCCTCCTTCTTTGCGGCGGCCGTAAAGTCGTAAATGGGCTGCATGGTCTTGCGCCCGATCTCAAGGCCTTCGTCGCCGTGCCTTCCTCCTTTGAGGGTGTCACCCGCCGTCATTCCGTAAGTGAAACCGCCGCGACGAAAATTCCCCTGCCACCACTTGCCGGTTTGCAGGCTCACGTAGCCCCGCGCCCCCAGCAGCCGGGGCAGGCCGGGCGCGGCCTCCATGAACTGATTCATCTTTTCCCGGCCCGCCGCAAACAGCGGGTCCTCCTTCTTCGGCTGGCCTGGCACGCCTCCCTTACTGAGAGGTGGATCGTTCGACGTAATGCGGTGTT
>DATAIE010000857.1:0-2923 GCA_036262875.1 Verrucomicrobiales bacterium | reverse complement strand
GGGATGGGAAAACCTTTCGTGTTTGAAAACAAGGGACAGGAGTTCAAACTCTGCTGCAAATCCTGTAAGGCAGAGTTCGACAAGGACGCGGATGCTTTCCTTAAAAAGATTTCAGGAGCCCGGTAAAAAGTAACAGTTCGCAATCCTCTCCGTGAGGTCTCACCCCATGAAAAACGAAATGCCTGATGAGCCACTCGATGCCCTCCTGCAGGAGTGGAAAATCGATGCGGAGCCGCCCCCGCGCTTTCGTGAAGGCGTTTGGAGACGCATCGCACAGCGGGAATGCGGTGCAGCCGCGCCCCGTCCGGCGGACCGGATACGATGGATATTTGGCCTGAAGCCAAGGGCCGAACTGGCATGGGGGCTCGCCGCCGCCCTGGTTGCGATCCTTGGAGCGGGATGGCTGGGATTTCGAAACAGCCCGCCGCCCGCCTCCGTTCCCGACCCTGGCAGCTACCTCGCCTCCGTCGATCCCTACCGCATGATCCCATGAAGCGTCTTCTCTGGCTGATAACGGTCACACTGCTCGCTGCCGGGGCCTATTTCGCCACCCGGCAAATGGCCTCTCCGCAGCGGTCCCCGAGGGATGAAAAAATGGCGATGCCCGCCACTGCTGAGGACGGCCTCCTCTGGCTGAAAAGTGAATTCCATTTGAGCGATCCCGACTACGAGCGCGTTCGCCTTCTTCACGAGGAGTATCTCCCGGGCTGTGCGGAGCGCTGCCGGGAAATCGCCGGCATCCATGAGCAACTCCTCGGGTTGATCCGGGGAAACAAGGAAGTGACTCCGGAAATCCGAGCAAAATTTGACGAGGCCGCCCGCCTGCGGGTGCGGTGCAGTGAAATGATGCTGGCCCACTTTTATCAGGTCGCCGCTGCCATGCCTCCGGCTGCCGCCAGCCGGTATCTGGAGTGGGTCACGCGCGAAACACTGATGGATTGACCGGTCCCAATGCGATGAGCAGCAGCGCACATCCGACTGATCATGCCGCCGATGCTGCCGACATGGCGGCGCTCTGCGCCGGGCGGGTGGAGGCGCTGGATTCGCTGATGCTGCGCCATCAGGCCCGCCTTTTGCACTGGCTCATTCGCCTCACGGGATGTGAGGCCAGTGCCGGGGACATCGCTCAGGATGCGTTTGTCCGTGTTTTTGAAAAGAGGAATCAGTTCAAGAAGGGCGGGAAATTCTCCAACTGGCTCTACACCATCGCTGCAAATCTGGTGCGTGATGCCAGGCGTTTTCAGTCCAGACATCCGCATCTTTCTTTAGAGGCTGAGAGCGAGCCCGGAGCAGGCGACGCTCTGTCGGCCCACTTGCCGGACGAGGCTCCCGGACCCTCTGCCGCCTGTGAGAACAGAGAGCGCGCCGCGGCGGTCCGCGCTGCCATTGCGGCCCTGCCGGAGGACCTCCGGCTGGCGATTACCCTGGCGGAATATGAGGACCGCAGCATGGCTGACATTGCCGAAATCACAGGCAGCAGCGTGAAGGCTGTTGAGTCGAGGCTCTACCGAGCCCGCAAGGATCTTCGGGTTGCCCTGGCCGGTTTTCTTGCCGGCTCGCCGGTACTGCCATAGCCCGGCGGCTTCGGTTATGGCATTACGGGCAGCGTCCCTTTGTGGACCGAGGAGCCGAGTTTCACTTCCACTGTAGCCGGTCGCTTTTCTGCGCCTTTCGGGATCAGCGCCTCTTTCCAGGCGTCACCGGTCAGGATCAGTTCGAAGTTCAGGGATTCATCGAGCACCACGCCCTGCTCATTGGCGTTGCGAACCTGCCACCTTGCCTGATCGCCGGTTGCAAGAGTGCTGCCCTGGAAGGCGAGGGTCACCTCTTTTCCACCCGCTTTGATGGTGGGAGGGTTTCGCTGAGGATAGAAACCCCGGTAAACGGAAACGGTTCCCTCCAGCACCACATTCGGAATTTTGCCTTCCGCGCCGAGCGTCATTTTCGTCCACCGCAGCGATTCCTGCGCGGCGGGACCCATTCCCAGAAACGGATCCGGGGGAACGGGTTTGTCCGCCGGATGGACGACGTAGTTGGCAAACATTCCCTCCATCATGTGGTCGGAGACATGGCAGTGGAGCAGCCATGAGCCGGGGACATCGGCTTTTTGATCGACCACCTTCGTTTCCCCAGGGAGAATGGTGACGACGTCACAGACGCGCCGCCCCTCCTCACGGACGCGGGCTCCGTGCCAGTGCGCCGTATGCATGCCGTCCTCCTCGCCGAGGGAACCGAGATACCAGCGCACGCGCTCACCGGTGCGCATATCCAGGCCCGGCAGATTGCCAAAGACCGAGCCGTTGATCGTTGCGCGCATGCTTATGTCACGAAGCTCCAGAGTCTTGAGCAGCGGGCGCGGTTCGAAGGGCTTGGGCAGATCGGCATCCTTGTATTCCAGCGCCTCGTCCTCAGGTGTTTCGTCGAAGATATAAAACAGCGTCGCCATTTCACGGTCCACATCGTTAGGCGTTCCATCCGGGCGCGCCCGGGCCGGGTCTGTGACAACGATGAATCCCGCCAGGCCGAGGTTTACCTCTTCGTCGTCGGTGCAGTGGGAGTGATAGAGCCAGCATTTCGAACTCGGCTCCCCCGGCTGCGGTCCGCTGAGTTCGTCGAGATGCCAGACGTAAGTATAGGTGGCCCCGGGTCCGATGGCAGAGCCCTTGCCGGTACCCGGTTCGGAATAGGCGCCTTCGCTGTCCTTGTCATACCGGACACCGTGAGGATGCATACTGAGCGGTTTGCCGCTTTTATTCAGAAATGTAACCGCCAGATATTCACCGGTCATCCCGCGGAGCACCGGGCCCGTAATACCGAGCCGCGGGATATCGAGGACGCGGGTGGAGAAAGTGGCGTCCGTATACTGGAGATATCTCACCTTGGCCGCGGAAGGGTGCTCGACGAGGTCCGGAGGGAGGGGCAG
>DATAIE010000856.1:0-3774 GCA_036262875.1 Verrucomicrobiales bacterium | reverse complement strand
GGTGCTGTGCTGCGCTACCGTTCGCACCACGGCCTCCGCGTAACGGCGGTGATCGACCGCCCCCTGCTTGCCACCCTGGGACTTTGGTAGGAATCATCGCAGGCCGAAGCCTCGCGATGAACGGAAGACCAGGCGGGCTGTCCTCAGTCCGCCTGGTTTTTTATACCCCTGGTTCTCTTGCATCGGGACACACCGAAGCGACAGATGAATCCCCGTGCCGCCCTCCCGCTTTGTTTGTTCTCTGCTCGTCCTCGCCCTGCCGGCGGGCATGTCCGGCTGCGGCGACGGCAGGGATCAAAAGGCCCGCGCCGCCATTCACAGCGCCGGATTCGCTTATTCGGTAAATGATTTCCTGCGCGCCGCCCGGGAGGGAAAGGCGGAAATCGTGGGACAGTTCCTCACCGCCGGCATGAATCCCGGGGCGGCGGATGAGCGCGGCATGACGGCCATCGCTGCAGCGGCAGCCGGTGGTCACGGACATGTGGTAAAGCTCCTCCTTTCCCGGGGCGCGAAGCCCAACCCGGTTTCCCCGGAAGGTCAGACCGCGCTGATCGCGGCGGCCCAAAGCGGTGACGTGCAGGCAGTCAAAGCGCTCCTCGACGCCGGGGCGGACGCCTCGCGAAAAGACAGCACCGGCATGTCCCCCCTGGCCGCCGCCGTCCTCGCCGGACAAACCGAAACCGTAAAGGCCCTCGCACAGCAATCCGACAGCACGATCGACGATGCGCTCCAACTGGCCGCGGTAAAGGGGCACAGCCCGGTCATTTCCATTCTCCTGGATCTGGGCGCGAGCCCTCTGTCCGTCAGTGCCGACGGACGGACGCCGCTCATGTATGCCGCGGATTACGGTCATCTGGAGGCGGCGAAACTCCTGCGTCAGCGCGGGGCACCCCTTACAACGCTGGATGCCGCTCTGAAAACCCCTGCCGATCACGCGGAGGAAAACGGCCACGCCGACCTGGCGGCTTACCTCCGCGAGCCGGACCGCACCGCGGACCCCATCGGCCTGGAAACGTCACCCGCCCGGATTACGGAAATCCCGGACATGGCGTCGATGGCCGCCCTCGCAGACGCCGTCACCCTGGTGGACTACCGCTCCCGCACCCTGCCGCTTTCCGTGATCGACGTGCCGGAGGGAGACGCCACCGCCAGCGTGCAAATGCTGACCGGCGAAGACAAGACCCTCACCGTTTCCACAGGTCAGACGATTCCTGAAACCAGCCTGACCGTGGACAGCATGAAGCGGCGGCTCCTCCCCTCCCGCCGCGGGCCCGGCCGAATGATCGACGTGTCCGAACTGCGCTTGAGCGAGCCGTCCACCGGTCACCATTTTCTGGTGGTGAAGGGCCTGCCTGCGATGACCGGCGAGGGCTGCGGCATCGTCAAACTGAAAGGAAACGAGAACCTGATCGAATTCCGCGCGGGCGATGAAATCCGCGCCGGTGCCTTTTCCTTCAAGGTGAAGGAGATCAGACCTCTCCGGCTGGTGCTGGAGCGATCCGACACCAAAGAAACACTGACAATTACGCGACCGGGAGGAGAGTGATCCTGCTGCGAACAGGGAATTTCCCTTCGACACGAGAGGACGCCCGGCCACTGGTAATTCAGTCCATCAACAGCACCCCAACGAAATGCACCAGTTTACCGGTATCGGAGACGAAGCGGGCAATCCCCTCGCCGCGCAAATCAAGGCCACCAAAGCGCTCGGATGGCGGCACATTGAAATGCGCAACGTACAGATGCCAGGATTTCCGAATGGAAATATCCACGACATTCCGGAGGAAGCTTTTGAACAACTGGTAACGGAACTGGAGGCAGAGGACATCTGCGTCTGCGGGTTTGGCTCGACCATCGGAAACTGGGCCAGCAAAATCACGGACAGCTTTTCCATCACCCTCGAGCGCGTGGCGCGGGCCATTCCCCGCATGCAGCAACTGGGTACTCAACTGGTGCGCGTGATGAGCTACGCCGTGGAGAAAGACGCATCCGGCCATGATCTGCCGGACCAGCACGCGGAGGAACGGTTTCGCCGTTTGCGTGAGCTGAAGGCCCGCTTCGACGATGCCGGCCTGACGATGGTTCACGAAAACTGCATGAACTACGGCGGCATGAGCATCAGCCGCGCTCTCGAAACACTCGAGAAGGTGCCCGGCCTGCGCTGGGTCTTCGATACCTGCAATCCGGTCTTCAATCTCGACCGGGACAATCCTCCGCACATGCAGGATTCCTGGGCCTTCTATCAGGCGGTGAAGCCGGCGATCTCGCACATCCATATCAAGGACGGCAAATACAATGCAGTGAAGAAAGACTGCGACTACACCCTGCCCGGTGAAGGCGAGGGCCAGGTGCGCCGGATTCTCACCGACCTGCTGGGAAGCGGCTACGATGGCTTCATCAGCATCGAACCGCACACCGCCGTGGTCTTTCACAACACGGGGGACGCCGGTGGCATGGACCCGGAAGCGAAGGCGCAGCAGCAGTTTGAGAGCTACGTGGCGTATGGCCGCAAGCTGGAGGAGATGGTGAAGCAAATCCAGGCGTGAGCCCCGGCGGCTACCCGGTCTGAGAGGGCGGCTCCGGGCCAACCCGGTCAAGGTGATAACCGCAGGGATGCGAGGGACGCTTCATTTCCGTGCGCAGCACCGGCTTTTTGCGGCGCGGCAGCAGACGCAGCGAGCGCGCCCGCATCCGCATCGTTAGGGGAACCATCGTGCGCAGGAAAGCGCCGGGCCGGGGAAAACCGAAGGACTCGCGGAGAGGATCGTCCAGCAGGGCGTGAATACTGCGCCTCACCAGCGGACTGAAAACACGGGGAAACCATGAGGCGAACAGCTCGCGGGTCGCGGTGCCCACCCGGCGGTTGGTTTCGGTAAAACGGTAGTGCTTCTTTTCGTAGGCATCGCTGAAAGCCTCAAATGCCGCACTGTCCTCCGGCAGGTCCTTGATGTTCATGCGCCGCCCCACCTCCCGCCAGAACAGAAAGAGCGCTGTCTTCTCTGCGGGAATGAGTTTCCTCCACCCAAAGCGTTCAATCCAGCGGATGGGTACATAAACGAACGTGGACAGGACATAGAGAAAGTCCTCATTGCTGATCTCAAAGCGCCCGTGGATTTGATTCATGCGGCGAATGGCGGCGAGACCCCGCTCGCTGTCATAACCGTTTTCCATGATCTCGCTCACGATGATATCGGTATCGTCATAGCGCCGCTGCGCCCGGCACTGGAATTCCTGCGTGCGGTCGAGCAGTTCCGAAATGGACGGAATGCAATACGTGCGAAAAAGCGCGAGTTCCAATGCCCGGGTGATGTCCCACGGAAAATCCACCCGGCAGGTGAGAAACGTCATGCGCTGGTGATCGCGCGCCGGGTCCAGCGTGCGGATTTCAGCGAGAACGGGAGAGCGAAACATGCGTATAAGTCCCGGATTTCAAGAGGGGGCCAGGACTTCCGCGAGGTAGCGGAGGCGGTCATTGAGATCGCACATGCCAAGCGTTTGCTGGCGATGGGACGCATCATTCAGGAAATTGGCCGCCACAAAATCGGTGAGCACCTCCGTATCGCAAATGGCCTTCATCTTTTGAGTGAGGGACTTCGCATCCGGACCGCACACCCGGGAGCAGACCCGCTTCAGCACTTCACAGCGAAGCCGCTGCATTTCCTTGCGGCAGGAGATAACGGTCTCCACCGGCTCGATCCGTGCGATCCGGAACGGCGTGCGCTGGCTCCAGCCGGCGAAGCGGATGCGCTTCACGCCCTGCAGCATCAGATGGGAAGT
>DATAIE010000855.1:0-3284 GCA_036262875.1 Verrucomicrobiales bacterium | reverse complement strand
CCCGTCTTGGCCTGAGCTATCGCTTTGGCAGTATGGACCCGGCCAATGGAGGACTCGACTGCTCCGGCACCGTGAAGTGCGTTCTCGACCGCTCAGGCGTGCCTAACGTGCCGCGAACGGCTTGCGAACAATACCTGTGGCTTCAAAACGCCGGAACCCTCCGGGCTTTGCGGCCAGGCACCAGCCCGGACTGGATCCTGTCTCAACTGCGGCCCGGAGACCTTCTGTTTTGGCGCGGCACTTATGTGACAAACCGCGAGCCCGACGTAAGCCACGTGATGATTTACCTTGGCCGCCACCCCGGGACAGGGAAGCCGGTGATGTTTGGTGCCCGCAGCACCACCGGCATGAAGGGGGTGCACGGCAACGCGGTCGATTTCTATGAGTTCAATCCCGTGCCGCGCGGGAAATCCGAGTTCATCGGCTTCGGCACCGTGCCGGCGCGTTGAACTGACGTCAATCCCGCGCCGGTCCCGCGACACCCTTGGGCCCGGGACGGGCGATGAAGTGCAGGAGGTGCCGCGCAGCTTCCGTCCACTGGCCGGACTCCAGAGCCGCCGCCGCTCCCTTGACGGGACCGAGCTTCGATTGACAGACCGTGGCCCAGGCGCGCTTGAGGTCCATGCGGGCGGCGCTGTCGAACCCCGCACGCCGCAAGCCCACGACATTGAGGCCCTCCACACGATTCTCACGAAAGCCGGTGCAATACGGCGGGATGTCCTTGGAGAATCCACTGTTTCCCTGCACCATGGCCAGGTCCCCGATCCGGATGAACTGATGAAAAACGGCTGCGCCTCCCAGAAAACAGCGGCTGCCAATATTCACATGCCCGGCCACCAGCACCTGATTGGCCAGCACATTGAGATCACCCAGCATCGCATCATGTCCCACGTGGCAGCCAACCATCAGAAAATTGTGGCTGCCGATCACGGTTTCACCCCCTTCGATGGCGCTGCGATGCACGGTCACGTGTTCCCGAAACACGTTATCGTCTCCGATGCGGACGCCGCTGGGTTTGGAAATGTCGAAACCGAGCGACTGGGGATTTCCGCCAATGACGGCTCCGCGTCCCACTGAGTTTCGCGCTCCCATTTTGACACCGGCGAGAACCTGGCCGTGTGCTTCGATGTGACATCCGGGGCCGATTTCCACGCCCTCCTCAATGATCGCAAAGGGCCCCGCCTTCACGTCCGGCGCGAGCACAGCCGAGGCGGCAACAATAGCAGTGGGATGAATCATGCAGCAGAAAAAAGCGGATCAGAGGGCTCCGCATTCGCGAAAACTGAAGTAACCGGAGTGACCTGCGGAGGGAAGTCCAATAATAACGTGATCGACAAATGTCACCTGCATGATTTCCGCGGCTTCACGAAGACGGCGGGTAAAGTTGCGGTCCGCCGTGCTCGGCTGCGGATCCCCCGCAGGATGATTGTGGACGATCACAAACCCATAGGCGCGGCGGCGAATGACGTGATGCAGCACATCGCGCGGATGCGCCACGGTTTCATTGAGAGTGCCCCGCGTCAGTTCCTCAACACCGAGAAGGGTGAGCCGTGTCGTGAGCAGAATCACCTTGAGCACCTCCTGAGGCTCGGCGCGCATCTCGGCACCCAGCAAATTGAGAATCGCCTCGGGACGATTCATGGGAGTGCCGTCGTACGATTCGCGGGCCAGGCGTTTCCCCAGTTCGAATGCCGCAGCCAGATGGAGCGCTTTGGCCTCACCGATCCCCTTTTGCGCCCGCAATTCCTCCACGGACAGGCGGCTCAGCGCGTGCAGGGAACGATAGCGGTCCATGAACACTTGCCCCAGTCCTATGGCGCTCAACCCCACCACACCCGAGCCGAAAAAAATCGCCAGCAACTCCGCATCCGTCAGCGCGCCGGGGCCGCTGCGCAGCATCTTCTCCCGCGGGCGGTCCCCCGCCGGCATATCCTGGATGCGATGAGTTTGCAGGCCGGAAATCCCGGGAGTCTCTTCTGACATAGTGTCCCACCGGATAGCGGATGAAGCGACCCGTGCAAAGAAAAACGCGCCGCAGCGAAACACTGCGGCGCGCAAATTCAGTCACACGCGACTGCTTTCCGTCTGCGTTAGCGCAGCGGAGCGCCGAGCGCGGGACCTCCCGGATTGACCGGCACGGGAGGCGGAGGAGGAATCGGAGCGGGGTTGTGGGTCGGGGTGGTTTCCTTCCTGTCACCGGGCACCGGAGCCGCGCTGGCTGTCGCCGTGGCTTCGGGCTTGATCAATTCAGTCACCGGCTCAGGGACACGGAACATTTTGTTAGTGTAAGGACACTTCACCACCACGCCGGGAGCGTATCCGGCGACATCCACGAGCTGCGATTTCGCGGCATGGGGACTGTAGGCAAACCCCGGACGACCAGGAACCCGGGTTCCGTAGGGGATGGCAGCCTTGCCGTCAGCGGAAGCAGTCGCAGCGGGTTTCACCGGCGGCGTATTTGCAGGGGCGGCGGGAGCGGGAACTGCGTGAACGGGAGGCGTGGAGGAGGGTTCCACCGGAGGTTCAAGGCGAGCGAGACCGGCATCAAGCGGAGGCACTGTTGCAGGGGTGGATGCCGGAGACGGCTGCACGTGCGGCTCCACCGGTTTGGAAACCGGCGGCGGCGTCTCGGCCACCGTCCGGTAATAGGGGACCACGAAGGCCTCCCGCGTAAAGGGACATCTCACCTCTTCGCCGGGCTGAAAACTCCGCACATCCACCACTTTGCGCGGGGTCAAGTACGGGCTGTAGACGAATCCCGGACGACCAGGAACAGACTCCGCTGAAGGAATCTTCCCTCCGGGCACTTTGACCGGTTGAACCTGGACAAACTCCTGCTGGGACGGGCGGCCGGCTGCCAGTTGAGGAAGAGCGCCGGGTTTCACCATTACCGGCGCATTTTGGGCAACTTCTGTGCGGTTCGCGTCGATGAGCACCGGGATCAATCCCCGTTCTTGAACGTGACTCCACTCTTCACGCGAAGGCAAAGCACATCCGGAGGCAAGCAGAGTCGCAAGTCCCGTCGCAGTTAAGAGAAGATTGCGGCGCAGGTTTTCAGTTTTCTGGGATTTCATGAGCAGATTAAGTTCAACTGCGGGTTTCGATAAAGTCCGGGGCGGGCCAGTAAATACGGTTTTTACATCGGCTGGCGAGCGCTTTTTCAAGTTTCCCGGCCCAAAATAGCAGTTTTTCGCAAAACTGCTTTGCAAAAACCACCATTCTATCGCGAATGCGTTAAACACCCCATTCACAACGGTCCGTGAAAAATTTGAAAATCCTGAGAC
>DATAIE010000854.1:0-3878 GCA_036262875.1 Verrucomicrobiales bacterium | reverse complement strand
TTCCATCACCAGCACGCAAAACTCCTGTACAACCTCAAAATCAAAAACAGCCGGAATATGCGGGTGCGTCAGACGCGCCATCGACCTTGCCTCGGTCCGGAACCTGTCGATCGATTCGGTATCCCTCGCCGCATCCGGGGGCAGGATCTTGATGGCCACCGGGCGGTCGAGGTCCTTCTGCAATCCGGCGTATACCGCCCCCATCCCTCCATGCGCGATGAGTTGCGTAATTTGATAGCGGGGCAGCAATCCCTCCAGCACCTCCGGTGTGGGCGGCACGAATGGCACCGGCTGTTCGGGAGAGGTTTCCTCAAGAACTTCAGACATGATTAAAAGGGGATCGCGGGAAGGGCGCGGATACCCCGAAAAACGCCCGCTGTCATCTACAGATTAACAACGGTTAACTGCCACGCTCCCGTAAAACGGTCAAAAATTTGTCACGGCGCTGACTGACCCCACCGCAGCGACCGAATTGAGTATCCTCCCGCGCTGCTTCTGCGCATTTGACGGCGGGCGGCGTCCGCGTTCACTCGCCGCGTGCCCGCCAAAAAATCCGCCAAAACCAAAGAAGCCTCCGTCTCCGCCGGAGTGTGGGCCTATCTGGGCACGGATGATCTGCGGGTGAAGGAGGCCGCGCTCGCCAAAACCCGCGAAATCACTCCGCCGGAAGCAGGCGAGTTTGGCATCGAGATCATCGAAGGCGGTGCGGACAATGCGGATCATGCCGCACGAATCGTCCGCAATACGATGGAGGCGCTGCAAACGCTCCCGTTTTTCGGCGGTGAAAAAGTGGTTTGGCTGAAAGGCGTTTCCTTTCTCGCCGACAACCAGACGGGCCGGGCTCAATCGACTGTTTCGGCCCTGGAGGACCTTATGGCTCTGCTGGTCCCCGGTCTGCCGCCGGATGTGAAATTCGTCCTCAGTGCCAGTGAAGTCGACAAGCGCCGGTCGTTCTATCTCAATCTGAAGAAGGTCGCGAACGTCGAGGTCTTCGATCTCATCGACACCAGCAAGCAGGGCTGGGAGGAACTGGTGGCGCAACTGGTTGAGCAGCGCGCGGAGGAATATGGACTGGAGTTTGAAGCGGAGGCGCTGGACCTCTTTACAATGCTGGCCGGAGAGGACACCCGGCAGATCGAAAACGAGCTGGTGAAACTCGACCTCTATCTTGGAGACGAGCGCCGGGTGCGTCCGGACGATGTGCGCAGCATCGTGTCCCAGACAAAAAGCGGAGTGGTCTTCGAACTCGGCAATGCCATCGGTCAGCGGCAGCTCGCGTATGCCCTCGCCCTGGTGGATCAACTTCTGGAGGAGGACGAGGCTCCCATCGGTATCCTGCTTGCCGCGATCGTGCCGAAGGTGAGAAATCTCTTTGCGGCCAAACAGATTGAAGAACGCTACAAGATTCGTCCCGGCGGCAGCTATCAAAGTTATGCGGCGGCACTCGAGCGTCTGCCTGCACAGGACGTTGCCCGTCTTCCCAAAAAGAAAGACGGCTCCGGACTCAACGTCTTTCCCCTCTTCCTCGCCGCAAAGGAAGCCGCGAAATTCAGCGGCGCGGAACTCCGGATCGCGCTGGAGGAATGCCTCAAAGCGAACCGCCGGCTGGTAACGACCAGCCTCGATCCGGTGATCGTTCTCAATCAGCTCCTCTTCCGCATTCTCGCGGGGAAAAACTGATACCGTCCGCGTTTCGCAGGCACGGATGCACACGCCCCTTTCCTTTGCCTTTTTCCGGATAAAATGGCGGGTATGAAACTGCGTCCCGGGCCCGTCTCTGCCGTTTTCATGCTGTGCCTGCTCTCCGCCTCCTGCGCGCAGGAGCCAAATGAGAAAGCGGGCAAGTATTATGAGGCGCTCGTAAAGCGTCCGGTGCCCGGGGCGGTCTTCGACCGTTTTTACAATGCGTGGCTGGATACGGGGACATTGGAGGAAATGGAGTCTTTTCTGCGGAAGGCGGCGGAAGGACCGGATGAAAGCGGAGCGGGCCGCCTGCTCCTGGCCTTTTATTATTCAAAACAAAACGAGCACGCCAGGGCTGCGGAGGAATTCAAAAAGGCTCTGGAACGAAATCCCGGAAGTGCGGAGGCGTGGCAGCACAAAGCGACCGCGGAATCGAAGCTCCTCGACTACCCCGCCGCGCTGGCCTCACTGGAAAAGGCGCTGGCGGCAAAACCCGGCAAACTGCTGGAAGCGCAACTCACTCAGTTTAAGGGCCGGCTGCTGGCCCGCGACGGACGGATCGATGAGGCCTTGAAGGTCTGGCAGCAACTGCTCGCGGACTCACCTGACGATGCGGCGCTGATGGAGGACATCATCGACCTGCAATGTGCCGAAGGAATGAACAGGGAGGCCCTCGCCATCGCCCGGACACTCCTCGACCGGACAAAGGATCCCTATCAAAAAGTGCAGCGGCGCATGCGCGTGGGTGACCTTCTTGCGCGAACAGGAGACCGCGATGCGGCTGTGGCCGCCTGGTCGGAATGTCTCGACGATACCGGTGCGGATTCATGGCTGGAAAAGGAAATCCTCGCGCAGATCGAACAGGTATTCCGCCGGGACGACGCCGTGACTGCTTTGAACGAACATTTCGCCGCATTGGGGAAAAAGCACCCCCAGCGTCTCAGCCTGCGCCGCCACCACGCAAGGCTGCTGGCGGCGACCGGTGACACCGACGGTGCCATTCGGACGTTTCAGGAGATTTTAAAACTCGCACCGGGTGACCGTTCCGTGCGGGAGGATTTTATCAGCCTTCTCAAAGAGACAAAGCGCACCGCCGAAGCCATTGCGCAAATGGAGGAACTTATCCGGCTCCAGCCGGCGGATGCGGAACTGCCGGCGCGGCTTGCAGAGCTTCACTTTGAGGCGGGGAATCCGGCAGCCGCCAACGCAGCAGTCGAACTGTTCCTCACCAGGTCGGACCAGTCGGAGACGGCTTATTTGCGCGCCTCGGCCCTGCTTGAGCGCTGCCGCCTGTCAGAGGCTTCCCTGGCGCTCTACCGGCGCACCGCTGCCAAATTCCCCGCGAGTGAAGGAGCCAGTGATGCGCTGGCAACGGCGCTCCACCGCTTCGGCAAAAAAGAGGAGGCGGCTGCGGAATGGAGAAAGCTGGCTGCGGGAGCTGACAGGACGCGCCTGGGAAATGTGGCCCGCTCCGCCGCCGCACGGGATGAACACGCCCTCGCATGGGAACTCCTGAGCGGACGCGCCGCCGAATTTCAGAATGACCCCGTTTTCCTGACACAATTATGCGAGGAAGCCTTTCGCTTCGACAAATGCCGCGAAGCAATGCCTCACGCGCGCCGGCTGGTCAACCTGGCCAAAGATGCCGTCGCGATGGAGACGGCCCTAACCACTGCCGTGCGAATGGCCGCAGGTGCGAAGGAAGTGGAGCATCTGACTGCAGAACTGGCCCCATCGACAGCTGTCCCCGACCGTTGCCTGCTGGCAGAACTGCTGGAAAAGTCAGGAAAACACCGGGAAGCGGGCGACATTTTGGGCAGTATCGCCGGCACCGCGCCGGAAATGGCGGCCTCCCTGAGCGTGCGTCTTTTTGCCGCCCGCGGGGACGATGCATCCGCCGCCCGCGCTCTTCAGTCGCTGGTCGAAAGCCCGGGGGGCCAGAAGCCCGCTCACGTCCAGCGTCTGGTGGAACTGCTGACGCGGGCCGGAAAAACAGACGACGCGCTGCGCTGGGTTCCGGTATGGAAGAGGCTTTCCCCCGGCGCGCCGGTCCCGTGGCTGCGTGAAGCCGCTCTTCACAAAAGTGCAGGCCGCAGCGCCCAGGCACTTCAGACACTTCGCCAGGCCGCAGCGCTTTTCGAAGACAACGCCGACCTCAAGGCGGCACTCGCCTCCGCATACCGCGAGGAGGGAAA
>DATAIE010000853.1:0-7847 GCA_036262875.1 Verrucomicrobiales bacterium | reverse complement strand
GATGAGCCCCACGGCGACAGTGGCAAACGTTCCTTTGAGGAATTGAATGCGCCGGACCCGGCGGATCACTGCCTTCAGCCGGGCAACGATGGGAGCCGGGAGATTCCGGATGCCTTGTTCAGTGAAGGAGTGTTTCATAGGCAGACGCACGAAGCACAGTTGAAGATTTAACAGAACACAAAAGAGAAACCGGCGAACGACGGCGGACAGTGGCAGGGCGCGCGATCATACCAACCCTCCTCTCCGCCTCAAAATCCATTCCGCAGTGGCCGCTGCCACGGCGATGGCGAGCATGATCCAGTTGTCCCACAATGCAGTCTCCTTTCTTTCCTCCACATCCTTTGTCGCAGCGCCGAAGAGGGGCAGCATCTTTGCAGCTTCGTCCGGCGCGGCAACGATCCCTCCGGTGACAGAGGCGAGGTGGGCGGCGAGTTCCGGGTCCACACTGATCTCGCCCAGTTCCACCGGATTTCCCCCGGTGCTGATGGTGAGTTTCTGCTCGACGGTTTTCACGCCGTCTTTCTGCAGGAGACGCTCCACATCCGGCCCGGTAAGTTCGATGCGGTAGGTGCCTGGTTTTGTCAGGGACGTGAACTCCGTTTCGTACATGCCGTGCGACTGCGCCTGATAGGTGAGGTTCTTTTTCAAAACCACCTCACCGTCCCGGTATACCGCGATCCCCACCTGCGCATCCGCGACGGGCCGGTAGGCCTCGTCGATGAGACGGGCCATGACGCGGACGCTTTCGCCGGGCTCGTAGCTGAATTTTTTGGTGCCGAGGCGGACATAGTTCGTGCCCGCCGCCAGATTTTCCCCCGCACCCCAGCGCATCAACTGGCCCCAGAACTTGTGGTGAATGGTATCCCCCACCCCGTAGCGAAAACGCCACGTTTGGTCGAAATTGAGCATTGCTACTTTTCCCAGGCCGGTCTGCGAAACGACCACCAGTGCGTTTCGATGCTCCACGTCACGCTGCTGTCGGAGCGCGTTGGCCGGGTCTCCGGTGAAAAGCGGGGCGGCTTTGTTTTCCTCCACGGGATGTCCGAGGGCGTCCACCGGCACCGAGTTCGCCCACGCCAGCACCTCCGCCCCCGGACGGATGTTCTTGAGGGGGTGACGCCAGCGCATGACGGGAATCTCATCCCAAATCCTCGCATTTTCCACTCCGCTGTCGGTCTGAGTGAAAATCGGGCTCGTGCGCCCCTCCGCCGTCAGCATCATGCGATAGGCCGGCTCCGGCCCCTGGATGAGTTCCGCAGTTCCCTGGTCATACTCCACCGGAATGAGACTGCGGGCGATTTCATTCGTGAAGGCGTGAGGCATGTGCTGCGGCCCGGCGATGAGCACCAGCATGGCCCCGCGCTGGTCCACACAGTCCCGCACCGTACGCCAGGTTTCCTCCCCGAGAACGCCGGGGGGAAGGTCGCCGAGAATGATGACGTCGAACTTCCGCCACTCCTCCTGCGAAGCGGGCATGCGCGTGGCCTCGGAGTCGCCAAACTTCCGGGAGGCGCTCGCCGCGATATCCGGAAGCGGCGCGGCGCCGGCCACGGTATCCGGATGCAGCAGCACATACTGAAGGTGCACGGACTTGTCACGGCTGTCGAAAAGGTTCCGCAGATACCGGAATTCCCAGCGGGGCCGGTCATCGATGATGAGCACATTCGTGCGGTCATCACTCACGGCCACATCGAAATCCCATTCGTTGTTATTCTCAAATAGTTCGCCCTCCACGGGATCGATCTTCACGGTGTATTTGAAAATGCCCTTTTCCGCGGGCTGGTGGGACAGCCGCAGCGTGGTGCGGAAATCGTTGTCCGGCACGGGCACTTTTTCCTGCTGGATCATGGCTCCGTCGCGCAACAGTTTCACGGAAAGGTTTTTGCCGCGCAGTCCCTCCGCCTTGATCTCTGTCTTCACCCGCACGCGGTCTCCCAGAAAAATGCTCTGCGGACTGCCCAGGGATATAATAGCGGCATCCTTTGTGCCGCGGGTGCTGCCGGTGATGATGGGACAAATCTTCGAACCCTGATGGCCGATATTCCGCGCCGCGTCATCCGGCGATTTCAGGCCATTGTGCCGGAAATCGGACACGATCACCACTCCAGCCAGGCTTTCGGCTTCATAACTTTCACTGATGCGTTCAAGGGCGGCGGTGATGTCCGTGCGGCTGCGGAAATTTTCATCGCCGGGCGGGCCGTCCACACGGTCGGACTCCGCGGCTCTTTTGCCAAAGCGCATGTGCCGCAGGGTGTATTTGGATTTGATTTGATCGAGCAGCGACGGCTTGTCGCCTTGCTTTCGTGAGAGTATTTGACCGGCGATTTCCGCCCGCGTGCGGGAGGCCGCAGCATCGATCTTCTTTCGAGCGTCCGCGGGAAGGGAATCGTAGAACTTCTGGTCCACGGCATCCGCATAGGGACCGGCGGATTCGAGTCCGTGTGAAAGGAGCAGCCCGGCTTCCCGTGCGCCGGACCGGGCGGCACGGGCATCGTTGCGCTCCATGCCCTCGCGGTAGTTTTTCAAACGCTCGCGGAAGTCCTGGAGAAAGCGGCGCTTCAATTCCGTACGCAGCCGGGCAATGTCCGCCGGCAGATCACGCTGCTCCTGCCGGTTTTCATCCATGGCACTGCTCAGAGCCTCGGCCCATTCCATGCCGGTTTTTTCCAGATCGAAAAAGGCTGTCTTGTTGGCGGCAATCAGGCTCTTTACGTCCTCACGGGAGGAGTTATCCGGCATCCGGAACATCTCCGCAGTGCGGTCGAGGTCCGCGGCGAGCGTTTTCGCCTGGGCGAACAGCTTCGGCAGGTCAGGGCGCTTCTGCATGACCTCGATGCCTTCAAAGGCGGCCACCGAGAGTTTCTCCGCCACCGGCATGTCCTTGTCCGCGATCTGCATGGAAGCCGAGTCATCCATGAGCACCACCACATTCCGGTCCACGCGTCGCGTCTCGTTTCGGGCGAATACCGGCTGCACCAGAATCACCAGCACGGTCACCGCCATCACCAGCCGCAGGGCCAGCAGCCAGCGTCCAAGGCGGCGGGAAACGATGCGCTTCTCAAGCTGATAAAAAGCGATGAGCGCCTCGAGCGTAAACGCCGCGATGAACCCGCACACCACCAGAGGCCACGAAGTCTCCAGCACGAGGTGCCGCGCGACAGCCTGCCAGAAGGACCACACCGCCGCGGTGCCCACGACTGTGCGGACGGCGAAGCCCGCCAGTTTCAACGGCCGCGTTTTCAACGTGCGGCGTGAAATGATGTGGGACACCACCCACGCCGCAATGAGCACGCCGCAAAGGATCCACACGCTGGTGGTGTGAACTTCAGTCCCCAGGAGGTCGGTGCGTGCTGGTTTTTCGACGGTCATGCGGGATTCTCAATGGAAATGGATTTCATCAGCTGGCGGCTCCCTCCTGCACCTGTTTCAGCGCCTCTTTGAACTGAGCGGAGGGCTCGAACTTGTTTTCAAAACTGACCGCCACCTCTTCTCCGCTGCGGCGGGAAATGGCGATCCACCGGGTGAGGGCGATTTCAGCGAGCAATATAAAGAGCGCGCCGACGGCGAGATACTTCCACAGTTCCTCGCCGAATTCCCGGCCGGCGAGAATGTTCGTGATGTCTTTGGCGCTGCCGGGCTCCAGGAGATCGAGGCGGTCGTGCATGAAGGTGAGATCCGCCGCCGCCAGTTGAGTGAGCCCGCTTTCCGCTGCATCGTCGGCCACGCTGAACGGAATGGTTCCGTCCGCTGCGGCGAGAGCGCCAAATTCCTTTTGTCTGTCTTTTGGCAGGGTCATCCGGTAAAGGCCCGGCACAATGTCTTCACCGAGACGGGCGACGAGACCGCCGCGCGTAAAAATGAGACTGGCCTTCCGCGGGCGGCCATCCGGTCCGGCAACGTCGAGCTCCCCCACGTTCGTTTCGGTGGCCGTTGCATTGGGTGGAAAGGGCGTCAGACATTCCGTGGGAATGATCTCCCGGGGCTGGTTCGGGCTCCGCCAGCAAAGCTGCAATGCGGCTCCGCCGCTGTTGTCCACGAACTCAACCTCCACTGGATAATAGCGCCCCGCCTCCAGTTTCATCGTCCCCTCGCCGCCCCGTTCGTCGAAGATCTTCTTCCCGCCCACGGTGACGGTGAGGCTGTCGTCGCCCCATCCGTCAAAGCGATACTCCTCTGAGTATCGCGGCATGAGCGCCCCGGTCCAGCGCGCGCGGAAATCCTGCGGCACGGAGGGAGCCGGTTTCCCGTTGCCCCACTGAAAGTCGAGTTTTGGATCGATGCGCACCAGCACGGGCTCGTCCTTGCCGCGGCCTTTGTAATACTCGCCCTTCAGTCCGCCCTCGGCGGAGGCCTGGGCCAGCGGGAGGTTCAACTGGGCGGCTGGCTGGCGGTTCAGCGGCTGGCCATCCGGGTTCGCCAGAAAATAAACCATCTGATGAACGAGCGCGACGAAGGCCTGGCGCGACGGCAGATTCCCGGAGGCGGTGTCGAAATTGCAGCACGCCATGACCACGCTTCCAAAGCCCGCTTTGACCGTGGTGATAAACGGATCGCCGTTGGCAAGACGACCTCCCGTGGAACCGCCGCCCGCGGCGTCCGGCTCCAGCCGCCAGTAGCGCTGCAGAAGGGCGCCGCCGAGATCGCTCTGTTTTGTATCCGCCACCATCTTCAACGCCGGATGACTGAGCGTGGCCAGCGCCACACTCACCGGGTCCTTCGGAATGTTCTCCATCACCATCCGGGACGGCAGCAGCTTGCCGCCATCCGCGTTTCGCCAGTTGTTATAAAAATCCGCCTGCGCCTGGATGCCGGGAAGCACGAACAGTCCGCCTCCGCCCTGGACCCATCCCGCCAGACGCCTTGCCGTGGATTCCGGCAGCTTTGGCACGTCCGCGAGGATGATGACGTCATAGTTTTGAAACGACGGTACGGAACCGACCCGGCTGAGAGGCATCACCTCGGGATCGAGCGCCGCGGGCGCTTTCTTTTCGCCAACCGGCAATGGTTCGGACAGCGCCCCGGGCGCCAGAGCGAGCGCGGTAAAGGAACCCGCGCGATCCAGGAACCGTTCCGTGGGATTTCCATCCACGATGAGCACTCCCAGACGGGTCACCACGTTGCATACGCTCACGGATTCGTCATCAAGCCCCAGTTCGTCGTTCGCCTTGACGGTAGCCGTCACAACGAAGCTGCCCGGGGTCTTAAACTGCTGGAGAAACCGCACCGTCCCCCGCGCGCCCGGCTGCAACTGGCCGGTGCCAGGGTCCTTCAGGACTTTGTCCCCGATCTTAAGTTCCACGCCGCCAGGGGTCACGGCCTCGGTGCCGGTGTTTTCCACGCTCACCTCGATTCCCACCGGACGGTCCGTGCCAATCACCTCGCGGGAATAACCGATCCCGGCCACCGCCACATTGCGAAACGTCTTGGGCAGGGGAAACTTCCGCAGCAGTACCTGAGGCTTTGTCTTGAAGGTATCAAAGCCGGAGACCAGCGCATCCCACCGCGCGCGATTGTCCACATCCCATCCGATGTTTTGACCGTCCGTGAAAACGATGATCTCCTTGTTGGGGCTGGAACCCCGTGAGAGCGAAACGGCGGCGGTCGCGAGCGCGTCAAAGGCGGCCATTTTTCCGCGCACGGGTTTCAAATTTCCCAGAGTTTCCTGGACGTCGGCCCGATTCACCACGGGGTCGGCGATGCGCGCCATGGGCGTCGGACCTCCCAGAATAACGCTGAAGGAAGTGCCGCTGCCCGCCTTTTCCACGATCTCCTTTGCCTCACGGACGGCAGCGTCAAAATTGGTCCCCGTCGTGCCGGAGCGCAGTTGCATGGAAGTGGAGCCGTCGATGATGATCGCGATATCCTTCCGGCCCGCCGTGCCGTGACGTTTTTGGTTCCACAGGTATTCGTAATACACTGAGGCCACACTGTAAGCGGCACTGGCGAGGGCGACGCCCATCAGAATCCAGAACCATTTGCGGTTTCCTCGCAGGATGATCGAGGTGGTAAACGCCACCAGCGACAGCAGGAACGCGGGCAGCACCACGACCCATGGAATGGGCGATCCCGGCGGCGCGAACGGACGTGCGACCGCCAGCGCCAGCAACCCCATGAGCAAACACCGCGCGGCCATCAGCAGCGCCTCCTCCAACTGGATGCGTCGCTTCCGCGACTCAATCGAATCCAGCAGAAACTGCATGGCTCCCCACTCGATCACCTTCGCCGCCTTGCGGCTGAGGAGGTGAATGATGATGGGAATGGCTACCGCCGCGAGGCCGGCGAGCAGGATGGCATTGATGAAAGACATGAGGAAAAGTTCAAACCTCAAACTTCAAACATCAAAGAAGCTCCAAGCTTCAAACGACAGCTCACAGGAAGGTGGATCAACAACAGCGGACATCAGATTGAATTTTGAAATATGAAGTTTCTTTGAGGTTTGGATTTTAAAGTTTGAAATTTACCTCCTGCTTCTCCTCGAAATGAAATCCGCCATCGCCCTCGCATACGGCGTCTTCGTCGTCAGGGGCACGTAATCGGCCTGCATCTGGCCGCAGGCTTTTTCAAGCACTGTCACGTGCTCCTTTACCCGCTGCAGATAAGCGGCGCGAATGGTGCGCGGGTCGACTTTGATGCGGGCACCGGACGCTTCGAGGTCCTTGAATTCCTGGCTCTGGCCGAACGGGAAGGTGAGTTCCTCCTCGGCCATCAGGTGGAAGAGTACGAGTTCGTGATTCCGGTATTTGAAATGGTGAAACGCCTCCACAATGTCCGGGGCGGATTCGAAGCAGTCGCTCAGAATGATCACGAGGCCGCGCGAGGGAATGCGCTCCGCCACCTCATGCAGCGTCTGGGCGAGCCGCGTGTCCTTGCCTGGCTCGGCCCTGTCCAGTTCGCCCAGCACCAGACGCACCTGGCTGGGGCGGCTGGCGGCTTTGATGTAGGAGCGGATCTTGTCATCGAAGGTGACCAGTCCCACCGCATCCTGCTGTTTGATCATCAGGTAGGCGAGCGCCGCGGACAAATATTGAGCGTACTCGAACTTCGATATCTTCTTTCCTCCCACGAGCGCCGACTGCTCCCCCTTGTATTTCATCGAGCCTGAACAGTCGAGCACGATGGTCGCCCGGAGGTTCGTCTCCTCGATGTACTGCTTGATGTAGTATTTCTCCGTTTTTGCAAACACACGCCAGTCGAGATCGCGAATGTCATCGCCCTGCATGTACTGGCGGTGCTCGGCAAAGACCACGCTGAAGCCCTTGTTAGGGCTCGTATGCCGCCCGGACATGGCCCCCTGTTTCTTTGCGCGCGCCAGAAACTCCAGACGCGACAGCGTCGCCGTGATCTCGTCCGGCAGCAGACGCATGTAGTGGGATTCAGGAAGAGTGGACATGGAGTGTTGGAAAAGGTAAGGCCTGCCGCGATTGTTCACTAATGGCTGCGGGCCGGGAGCACTCAAAACCGATTCCCCAGGAGGTAATATTTAACGCCCGCCCAAATCAGTATCAGGCCAAGCGCGATCGCCGGCCAAATCCATCCTCCCTCCCGCTCAAATTCGGAAGTTCCCACCCGGGAATTTTCCTTGAGTTCGCGATCTTTTCTAAAGAGCCAGCCGGGCATCGTCGTGGGAGAGTCGTGATTACGGGATTGAGATGTTTTTACAGGTGGCGGGGAGAGTCTCATTTGGTGCGAAACAGCAACCAGGCCACGCCACCGATCAAAGCGAACAGGGTGATCAGAATCAGTATTAGTCCAAGGAAGACAGCGGGGCGGATTCTGTTTGTTTTCCGGTTTTCAGATTTGCCCCCAATCTTCTGGCAACTGTCGTAAAATTCCTTCCCGCGGATCCA
>DATAIE010000852.1:0-8420 GCA_036262875.1 Verrucomicrobiales bacterium | reverse complement strand
TCGGCGGGACGAGCGTGGTCACGCCACCGGTGCCGTCCGGCAGACGCCCGGTGGAGACGTCACGGAACTGGGTAATAGTATCCGCGCGATCCACGGTGATGCCGTTGAGCCCCACCAGCGTCAACGAACCGAACGTCGAGTCGATTCCAAACGGCAGTTCGCGGGCATTGCCAGGGGTAGCATCGGAACCTTTCGCCTCAAAGGCCACAAAGGCCCCGGCGGCCATGAAGCTGAGGGGAGGCATCTTCGCTTTGGCAGGCAGATTGACGAAGTCGTCCGTGAAACTCATGCCGCCCAGCGCCACCGGCAGCGCCGACGGATTGTAGAGTTCGACAAAATCGTTGGGCGCGCGGTAGTCGGCGTTGCCCAGCCACTCATTGATGCGCAGCCCCGAGGGAGGAGCGAGGGAGGGCACGGCAACATTGGCAGCACCGATGGTGGGCGCACAGAGGGCCCAGGTGGTCAACTGGGCGCCCGTGCGACCGATGCTCAAATCCGGTGCCTGAAGACCAAAGGCGATTGAGTCCAGCAGCGCCGAGCCATTGGCGGGAGAGTCGTAAAGCTGCAGCATATCCCCGTCGGCACTAAGGCCAAAACCGGTGTGAATACCGGAAGCAGAAAGATCGTTGTCCGCATAGACGACGAGATGCCCTCCGGCAGGAATGCTGGTGCCGGCGGGGAAAACGAATTGTGTTTTGTTCAACGGATCGTCCGTCAGGCTTTTCCCGCCGAGATCGATGGCGGTTCCTCCGCTGTTGCGAAGCTCCACCACGTCCGGAAAGACCGTGCCGTTGGCGTGAGCCGTCACGTTGTTGGCGAGAATCTCGTTGATGAAAAGGGAGCCATGAGCGGTGGCAAGTGTGGGATTGGAGGTGCCAGGCAGCGGAGTCACCGCACCCGCGCCGATAAGTCCAAGGAGGTGTGTCCGGCGCTGGCGGACGAAATCCTTGATAGTGTTCCGTGTGCCGGCAGGAGCCCAGTTGCCCAGTTGCTGATCCACGAAAGCATAGAACGGCGGATATGGATTTACCGTATTGTCCGCGTCGAACACCGTGCCCAGCAGCTCCTGGAGGGCATAGAAATACTTGGCGCGGAAGACGGCATTGCCCGCCGTGGTGGAGTTGCCGAACAGTGGCAGGAGCGGGCGGAAGATGGAACCGCTTTCGGTCATGTCATACAGACCGCGCGAATTGTAGGCGGACCCGGTATCTCCCAGACCGAAGATGGTGTCGAGGTCATGCGGAATAAGCTGAAGACGGCGGCGGGGCACTCCAATCACCTTCGGTTCGAAATAGACGGCGTAATCATCGTCCTGACCGTTCGAGATGTTCGTCTCGTAGTCCTGAATGATCGTCATGACGGCGAACCACCGCGCCCACTGGTCAAAGTCCGCAACCGTCTCGAGAATCTCCATCTCGTCCGAAGTGAAGGCGGTGCCGTTCCAGTTGCCGATCGTATCCGTGGTGCTGCCGCCGGTACCGGCCACATCGTTGGGAGCGGAGGCCGGGAAGTGCGGAGCGCACCCCGCCTGCCAGGTGGTGAAGAAAGAGGTAAGGTCCGTCCAGTCGTTGGCGGCACTGTTGTTCTGCTTGGAGAAGCCGTCGAGAAGGCCGTCCGGCGTGGCAGGGGCGGGTTCGGTAGCGCGCCAGAAATAGTCATTGCGCCCTTTCTTGTAGACGCCTCCGCTGCCCGCGAGCGGCCAGTGTTTGTTCACGAATTCACTGCCGATGTCCTCCATGCGCACCCAGAGTCCGAAGTCCGCAGTGCCTCCGGAATTGGTGGTGGATTTCACACCGTTGCGGCGGAGATCGACCGGAATGGTATCCGGAGCGCGCAGGCCCGAGGCCTGAAAAAGCCGCATGCCAAGATGCTGCAAAAAGGGCGCGCGGGGATTGAGATTGAAACGGGAGGAGCCGTCGAGATCGTCATCATTCGCAATGGCGATGCGCAGCGGCTTGAATTGATAGGAACGGCTGGAGTTGCCGCGGATGCGCATGGACGCGCGGTAACGGATGCTGGACTCCGCGCCGCGGGAAACGATGAGGGTCTGATTGAACTGACGATCGCTGTTGGGATTGTTAGCAGTCTGGTTCACGTAGGCCTGATTCTCCGCTGCCGTGAGCACGAGCCGGTAGACCTCCGCGGTGGTGGAGGGTGGTGAGGCATCCACCTGATACTGACAGTTCGCATTCTGACCTTCAGAGGTGGGAGCCGGCCAAGTGCGGGTATTGGCGCCGTCGGTGGCGGAAATGTAAAACTCCACGATGCTCAGGTCCGGTTTCGCGTTGAGCGGGGCGAACCAGCCGCCCTTGCCGTCAGCGGACATGGGCAGGCTTTCAAACGCGGAGGGAGTCTGTCCGGTCGCATCCCGCCAGTAGAGCGTGGCGGACAAACCCGAAGCGGGAGTCTCATCTTCGAGCGTGCAGGAAATGAGCACGCGGTCCGCCGGAGTGGGCACAGCGGGAGAGTGTTTCACAGCACTGATCACGGGCGCGATATCGGAGGAAATCATGCCGTTCACTGCTCCGGGGGAACCTCCCAGCGTGCTGGAGAAAGCCCAGTTTTGGCCGCTGCCGTTGCTCAGATGCGGATTCCGCAACTCCAGCGAATGGCCGCCGCCGTTGGCGGGCGAACTCCAGTCCCAGCCGTTGTAGGTCGTCTCGCGCACCCGCACGGCCCAGTCGCCCTCCGTCGCATAGTGAACGCTGTCGAGCGCTTCTCCGGCGGCGTCGATGAGTGAGATCGTTTCCCCGGAATTGGAAAGCGTACCGCTCCAGCCGCCGATGACATTCGTAACGGATGGATACGCCACCTGGAAGGCGGCAAGATTGGCGGCCACGACAAGATAGGCTCCCGGAGCCATGGTCCGTCCGGCGGGGAACGTAAAGGTGACACCGGAATCGATCTTCCAGCCGCTGAGATCGATGGTGCTCGTGCCGCGATTGAAGAGTTCGATAAACTCCCGCGTGGTGGCCTCCGGATAGCCGTTCCCGGCGCGGAACATGATTTCGTTGATGACGATATCTTTGGCTGTCTGAGCCACGGAAATCTCCACGGTGGCTGCGAGCGAGAAGAGCGCCCCGTCGCTGATGCGGTAGAGAAAGGAGTCTTTGCCTGCATAACCGGCAGCGGGGATATAAACAAATGAGCCGTCCGGTGAAAGGGTGAGAGTGCCGTGCGCCGGATTCGCTACGAGGGAAAGAATCAGCGGACTGTTCTCGGCGTCGCGGTCATTTTTGAGGACTCCCGCTGCCGCGCTCACGGTGAGCGTCTGGTCCGGAGCGGTCAGGTAGGAATCGTTGCCGGCCACCGGCGCATCATTCACCGCGGTCACCGTGATGGTGACGGTGGCGGGTGCCGAAGTGCGGGCTCCATCGAAGGCGGAGTAGGTGAAGGTATCTGTGCCGGCAAAATCATTATTCGGCGAGTAGGAGAAAGAACCGTTCGCGCCGAGGGTCACCGTTCCGTGCGCGGGCAGCGTCACGATCTGCGCAGTGAGCGCTGTGCCTTCCGGATCCGTATCGTTGGCGAGCACACCGTTCGCAGTGCTCACGGACAGCACCGTGTCTTCCAGTGTGGTGAAGGCGTCGGCACCGGCGCTGGGTGCACCGTTGACCTGGATGGTAACGGTGACCGGAGCCGAGGTGGCCGTTCCGTCGGAGGCCCGGTAGGTAAAGGTGCGGACACCGGAGAATCCGGCGGCGGGTGTGTAGTCGAACGAACCGTTGGCGAACAGATTGAGCACCCCGGAAGCCGGAGCCGTGACGAGCACCGCCGAAAGCGTCTGCCCGTCGATATCCGAGTCGTTGGCGAGCACGCCCTGCGCGGCATTGACGACCAGTGTTTGTCCAGGGTTCGTCCCGTAGGCATCGGCGACGGCCACTGGAGCATCGTTTACCGGGGTTACCGTCAAATTGACGGTGGCGGCATCCGAGGAGGCGAGCGCGGGATCGCGGGAGCGGTAGGTGAAGGAGTCCGGCCCGTTGTAGTTAGCCACGGGGGTATAGGCGAAGGAGCCGTCAGTATTGAAAGTGAGCGTGCCGTGTGCAGGGTTGGTAAGGCGCTGCGCCGTTAGCGTCATGTTCTCGAAATCAGTGTCATTCGAGAGGACACCGGGAGCGTTCACATTCAGGCTGCCGTCTTCACTGACAGAGTAGCTGTCGTTCACCGCGACGGGAGGAATGTTCCCGGAGGAGGCCACCGTGATTGTCACAGTGGTGTTCGTGGAAACCGCGGTGCCATCCGACACCCGGTAGGTGAAGCTGTCAGGGCCGATGTAGTTGTTGAGCGGCGTGTAGAGAAACGTGCCGTTCGGGTTGAGCACCAGCGTGCCGTGGGAGGTGCCGGCGGCGAGTTGCACCGTGAGCGTGGAGCTGTCGACATCCGTATCATTGGCCAGGACGCCCGCATAAGGCACGCGCTGAGCACTCAACTCGATGTCCATGCTCATGTCGGTGCTGTTACCCGCCGCCTGATGGACCTCCACGGCCAGCGTATTGACCCCATCCACGAGAGAACTGACGGCACTGGACGAGAGGTCGCCGCTCAGGTCGATCAGCAGTGCCTCGTCCGTGCCGCTGATGGAAGCCGAGGCAAAGTCGTTATAGGCGGCGCCGAACGAGAGATTGCTGTCCTGGAAGATGCGCGTGCCGTTTAGGTAGACGGCAGCGGCATCGTCGCGCATCAGGCGCATGCCGAGGCTGGTGAGCGTATTCTTGCCCGCGACGTTGAAGGTGGTGCGGAAATAGGTGGTGGCGTATTTCGAATTCGCATCCGGACCGTAGCCGACCTGAGTGCGTTCCGGATGCCCGTCTGCACTGTCTCCGTAGCCGAGCTCCGCGCGTCCGGTGGACCACAGGGAATCGTTGAAGCCGGTATTGCGCCATGCGGTGCCCTGATTGGAGCCATTGTCCAGATAGCGCCACAGGGGCAAGTCTGTTTCCGTGGGGTCGCCAAGGGGCACCGTGGTACCCGCCTGCACCAGGATCTGCGTGGTGGAGGGCTGGCCCTCGGCGGAGGTCAGAGTGACACTCAAGGGTTTGTTTACCAAAGTGTAATACGCATCCGCCACCGCCACGGGCGGATCATTCACCGGCGTGACCGTGATGCTCACGGTGTAGTCCGGACTGTTGCTGGTGCCGTCACTGACCCGGTAGGTGAACGAGTCCGGACCGCTGTAGTTGGCGGCGGGAACGTAGGTAAAACTGCCGCTGGGATCGACCGTTGCATTGCCGTGAGTGGCATTGGTGCGGCGCGTGGCGGTGATCGTGCCCCCGTCCGGATCAGAATCATTGGCCAGCAGACCGTTCGCGGCATTGACGGTAAGGGTGGTATCCTCCGCCGCTGTGTAACTGTCGTTCTGCCCCGTGGGAGGATCGGGCTGCGGGGTCACATTGAGCGTGACGGTGGCCGGAGCGGAACTGCCGGTTTCGTCCACCGCGTGGTAGGTGAAACTGTCGAGGCCGTTGAAATTAAGCTCCGGGGTGTAAGTGAAGCTGCCATTGCTGTTCAGAGCCACCGTCCCGTGGGCGGGGTCTGTGTCCTTCACGGCGGTGCGAGTGGCGCTGCCCGTATCATTGAGCAGCACACCGGCCGCCCCGGTGCCACCCTGCTGGCTGACCGAAACGTCGTCGAAATAAATATCGGAGGACTCCGGAGCGGTGGACGTGCCGCTGGATGTGCTGTTGTAGAGTCCCAGGGTGAGCGTGTGCACCCCGGCGGTGAGATTGATCGTTTGGGTATAGGTCTGCCATCCCGTGTCCAGCACCTCCCCTGCGGACTGACCATTGCCGTTGCCCGTGAACCGGTACAGCGAAATGCCGGAACCGGTGAGCGATCCGCTGGCGGCTACCGCGCCGTAGCGCGTGTTGTCGACCTTCAGGACCCCCTCCACGAACTCATTGTTATCATAGTTGGAGGTAACCGTCCCCCGGTACTTCACCGACACCACGTAGGTCCCCGCCACCAGGGCCTCGACCTGCCGGGTCCAGGCACCGGACATCGGCAGCACCGCGGCAGTGGAGGGAGTGCGGTCTCCGACATGGATGTGGAGTGCCGCGGAATTGTTGAAGCCGGTGTCTGCGTCGGCACTGCCGCTCTGAAATGACGAAGCCCCCGTCCCGAGGCCGTTGGCAACATACGCAAAACCTCCTGCGGAATTCAAAGGGGACAGCGTCAGATCCAGGGCGGCGTCGGTATTCGTGCCGCCCGCGAGTTGGTGGACCTCCACGGCCACCAGATTCACGCCCGCCTGCAACTTGCCGGCGAGGTCGACCGTACTCGTCACATAGCCGGCTTCACTGGCCGCCGTCACCGTGCCCGTGGCGGGCGAAACCGGCCCGGCAGGTGAGTACTGCCCCTCGGCCATATTCACGCGAAACGCCTCCAGTCCGTTGACGTAGACGATCGCGCCATCATCAATGAGATACCGCGCCGTCCACTGAGCAGTCGCCGCCATTTCCGCACTCACCACCCACTGGTTGCGAAAGAGGTAAGTGTTAACCCCCGCACTGCCCGTCAAGACGCCGGAAACCGGAATCGATGGATTGGCCACATAATAGTCGATCGATCCTCCAACCATCGGCATCGCCGCCTGCTTCCACGGTCCCACAGTGGAGGTCGCGGGGTCAAAAGAGCCGAGTTTCCAGTCCTGCCCGGTGCCATCGACCGGGTAGGTGGTGCCGGCGGTGTTGGGAAGCGAGGTGAGGTAATTCCACTCACCGGTGAACGGTTCCGGCTCGAACCCCGTCGACATGATCGGGGCTCCGGCGACCAGGAGGGGAGTGTCCTCTGCGGTGGAGTACGCGTCGTTGACCGCCACGGGCACCGCCTGGGCGGCGCAGAGCGCCAGGCAACCAGACACACAAAAAAAAGCTGTCCGCCACAGGGGACGAGGGGAGTATAGGACGGAAATCATGAGGGGTTCAAAGAGGGGACTGATAAGTTGCGCCGCACCGGATTAAAAAGCAGTTCACTCGGGACTGTTATGGCCCCGCTTTTCCCAAACCGTCGCGGTCCTTCCCCGACGCGTTCTCGCACCATTTGCCGTTGAACTTCAAGGCATTAATTCGCGAGTCGAAAAGAGATAAGGTTTTCCCCGCCGCTTCCGGCAGGCGTTTCCCGATGCGCCTTTTCACCCGCGCTTGTTTTACGCTCCCAATTCCTTTCCGGACGCCGACGGCACCGTCATCCGCTGTCGTTTCAATGCGAACTTTCGGAGTGTTTCCATCTCCTCCTGCCAGAACAGGGCCCATGCGGATGGCTGCCCGCTGCCGGCGACGACCGGCTCCAGTGCCTCAAGGAATGCAGATGTCCCGTTCACCAGAAAAGGCTTCACGAGCCCCGCCACGAAGGCGCCATCGCCCTGAATCGCCCACTCCTGCCCGGGAGGAATCAGCGCGCCGGTCATGCCGGGAGGAAAATCCCACAGCGGTACCTCCGGATGCAGCCAGCGGTAGACACACCGCAGGAGGGACGGATACACCCCGCGGAACGAGGACGGGAGCGGACCCGTGCCCGATTCACTCTCCTCACGGGAGAGGATCGCCCGGAAGTGGCCCGGCCCGCCTTCCAGAGTGAGCCACCATGGAGGCGCCTCCCAGACTCCCGCACGGTTGAAGGGAGGCCGGCATTCCCGCAGCAGACGGCTCTCCAGTTCCACCGCCTCCGCGGGGGTGGCGCACACCTTCCACTCGATGCGCGCCGTGCGGCTCACGAGTCTGCCCGTGCGCCGCGCATGGCGCGTCTCCGACACAAACCGATAGCTCCCAATGCGATGCCTCAACCGGCCCGACTGTCCGATGTAGAGCAGGCGACTGGCGTCATCGAAGAAAAAGTAGACCCCCGGCTGCTCCGGGATGGTTTGGAAAAACGCGACTCCCAGCCGCGATGTCAGCGGCCCGGTGACGGGAAACAGATTCTGCTGCCGGAGCCTGGGGCGGATCACAGCGGGAGTGTCCATCAGGAAACCTGGTCGATTCGAGAGGTCGTTGCAACACGGACCCGGCCTCGCGTTCATGCAACAAAGTGGTGCAGGTTTTGTCTCCGACTAACCTGCATCCCGACGCAGCATGACGAAATCTTTCCGGGTGAATGCCCAAAGACACGCCGGGCGATTTCCTCGTGTGCAGGTTAGTCGGAGACAAAACCTGCACCACTTTGCGCACGCCTGGCGGGAATCCCTCCCCCGTCGCAGTCCAAAAACCTGCGGCTGCAAGGGCGCTTCAGGCCGGGGTCAGGGCGCTGTCGTCGTCGCCTTTCGCCTTCTTGCCGGGTTTGACCGGTTTGGCCGGAGCCTCGCGTTCGAGATTGCTGAGCGCTTCGAGGCGCTGGGCATCGGCGTCGAGAATGGCCTGGCGGAGGTTGAGCTTGCGTTTGCGAGCCCACCAGAGGACCACCGGGCTGGCGATAAAGATAGTGGA
>DATAIE010000851.1:0-5797 GCA_036262875.1 Verrucomicrobiales bacterium | reverse complement strand
GGGGCATGGAGTTTCGTCTGGATTGGGAGAAGGGCACGGACAGCCTGTCGCGTGTCTATTTCCGTCCCGGCCCCGGCGATCTTGGGCTGCCGTCCGGATTCGGCAATGAGGGTTATCCCCAGACGGCGCTCTATGCAGGGGAGCGGCGCTATTTTACTAACTGTTATAATTCCAATCCGACGAACGGCGCCGGCATCGCTTTTCTCTGGCTGGACCGGGACGGCATCGCCCGCCCCGTGGCCGCGATGGGCAGAGCCCACGACTGGAGTGTGCTCAAAGAGACCGCCTTCAAAGCACGATGGCCTCAGGGCGCCAAAGAGGCAACCTTTCTGTGGTGCGATGAAAACGAAGACGCCAAAATGCAGCCGGAGGAAGTCCACATGCAGGAGGACCGCGGCGGCGGCATTACCGTCATGCCGGACCTCGCGTTCGTTTCCTCACGCTTTGGACTGGAGAAGGCGCAGGCCGCCACGCGATGGGTACCGGTGCGTTTCACTCCGGGCGGTGTGCCGGTTTATGAATTGAATAAGGCTGAAACCCTGGTGCCGGGAGCCCAGTCACCCTCCAGCAGCGGAGGAGACCAGGCCCTGACAGATGCCGGCGGGTGGACCATCACCACCGTCGCGCCCGCTCCGTTTCCCGCCAGTGCGCTGGGCGGTGCGTGGAAAGGAACTCCCCGCTGGCAGTATCCCAGCCTGTGGCCCGGCCTCCACGCCAGCCATGAAGCACCGGTGCCCGCGTTTCGCGGGGAAGTCATCGGCACCACGCGGCTGCTCGGCGGATTTGTGACGCCCCGCGGCAGCGATGCGGGCCCGCTCTTCTGCATCAACGCCAACATGGGCAACATGTATCTGTTCACCGCCGACGGCTTTTTCGTGGCGGAACTTTTTAAGGACGTTCGCGTGGGCACTCCCTGGGCCATGCCGCAGGCCGCCCGCGGGATGAACCTCAATGCCATCAGTCTCCACGATGAGAATTTCTTCCCGTCCATCAGTCAAACCGCTGACGGGAATGTCTATCTCGTCGATGGCGCCCGCACCAGCCTCGTCAAAGTCAGCGGCCTTGAAACGATCCGCCGTCTGGCGGAGCAGCCGCTCAATCTCACTGCAGAGGACCTCGCCCGCAGCCGGGAATGGACCGTGCGGAGGGAAGCCAGTCGACAAAAAGCAACCGGCCAGGAAACGCTCGTCATCGTCCGGCGCAAAACCCCTCCGGCCGTGGACGGGAAACTCGATGAGTGGAACGATTCACAATGGGCGGTGATCGATCAGCGCGGCACCGCAGCCAACTTCAACAGCGACTCCAAGCCCTACAACGTATCCGCCGCGCTCACTGTGAGCGACGGAAAGCTCTTCGCCGCATGGCGCACCGGCGACAAAGACCTGCTCCGCAACAGTGGCGAGACCGCGCTCGCCCCGTTCAAAAACGGCGGCTGCCTCGATCTCATGCTCGGCCCGGACGGCTCGCGCACACAGCCTGCGGAGGGCGACCTCCGTCTCCTCGTTACCCTCATCAAAGGAAAACCCCTGGCCCTCCTTTACCGCGCCGTGGTCCCGGGCAGCAAAGACAAGGCGCGCTTCTCCAGTCCCTGGCGCACCATCCAGTTCGATGAAGTCAGCGATGTCAGCTCCGCGATTCAGTTCGCCGCCGGCGGCGACGGTAACTACGAACTGAGCATTCCCCTGACAAAAACCGGCCCGCTCTTCAACGGCCCCGCTAGGCTGCGCGGTGATATCGGTATTCTTCGCGGCAACGGCTTCCAGACCCTCCAAAGAGTCTACTGGAGCAACAAAGCCACCGCCATCGTGGCGGATGTTCCCAGCGAGGCCGAACTCACTCCCGCACTGTGGGGACGGCTGGAACTCAAGGCCGAGTGAGAGTCAAATCCGCTGTCCCATCAGCACCTTCATCACATCGTCCATCGTGATCCATCCGGAAACCCCCTGACCATCCTTGTCGACCAGAGCGGCAATCTCCGCACGGTCGAGAAACAGCGCCAGCAATTGCGTGAGCGAGGAGCGCTCATCGATGCGCAGCACGGGCCGGATAAGGTTGTGCCAGTCCGCTGCCGGAGACGCCAGGTTCTGCACGAAGAGTTCCCGCACCCGTACATACCCCGTGATTCCCGCCGGTGTGCCGTCGGGGCTCACGGGGTAACTCCGGTGCAGCTTGGGTCCCAGGGCCTGCACGTTTTCCGCGAGAGACTTCCGCGCATCAAAGACCATCACGCCCTGTTGCGGCACCATCGCCGTGCGCACGCGCCGGGCGGAAAGAGTGGCCGCGTGAATGATGATAATCTCCTCCCGGTTGTGGAGCACCTGTTCCGCCCGCGCGGCTTCGACCACGGTCACGATATCCATGATGCGGTCGCTGGCCGATCCCGCAGCAGGCGTGTTTTTCTTGAGCACTTTGCAAAAGCGCTCCATCACCAGCACCACCGGATGCGAAAGACGCAGCAGCCACGTCAGCGGCCCGATGACCCGCGGAGCGATCCGCTCTGCGTTGTGCACACCGATAATCTTCGGTGCCAGCTCTCCGCCAAAGATCACCGCCACGGAGACGAGCACCGTGAAAAGCCAGAGCCATTGACTCCCGAATGCGGAAACGAACAGCGCCCCGGAAAGCGTCGCCAGTCCTGTATTCGCCAGCGTATTGAAAACGAGGATCGCAGAGATGGGGCGCTCGATCTGCTGCTTCAGCAAAAGCCAGCGGGCCGCGCTCTTCACCCCGCGCGAACTCTGAAGCTGGAGTGCCAGCGGATTCAGGCTCAGCAGCACGGCCTCCGTCAGGGAACAGACAAACGAGATGATGCCTGTCAGCAGGCAGGTGATGATAAGCAAAAGCACCATGGGAACAGGCGCAGCCCGCAGCCGGCTCTTAGAGATATTGGCCGTGCGCGAGGAGCTGGCGGTATTCGGAGAGGATCGTCTTCACCGCGATGACAGCGGCTTCGACCTGGAGCTCCAGCGGAGCCCGTCCGGGGGTTTCAAAAACGATTTCCAGCGCGTGCGGACGCTGCTCCGGAGGGGCGCTGAGGATGCCGTTATAGCCTTCCTTGATGATGCCGCGCCGGGCCGGAAAACCATCGATCACATCCGCCAGATTCCGCGGCAGAATCCGCGAGGCCGCCGCCAGAGCCGGCTCCAGGAGATGCTCGCTGAGCAGCGCTCCTCTGACGAAACCGTAGAGTCCGTCCGAAGTGTCGTCTTCGTGCAGGGCGATGATCACATCGTATCGCTCCGCCCGGAGCTCCGCTTCCAGCAGGCGGACCTCCGGCTGATTGGAACCGCACCAGAACTCGCGGTTCAAATCCAGCCCCGAGTGGCAATGCCGCGTGCGCGCCGCCAGCCCCGTGGGATTGCATTCCGGAAAGAGATGCAGCTCGAATCCCGCCAGCTCGACCGGTTGGGCCAGCGCCCAGGCCGCCAGATCATGAGCTGCCTTCGCTCCGGACGGTTCGTCCCCGTGGATGCCTCCGAAGATGCCCGCCTTGAGCGGCTCTCCATGTCCGGGCACCGGCGGGCACTTGATCTTGGGCAGCACGGGATCCTGCGCGGGCGCCGCCTGCGCATGGCTGGCCCGCCACAGCAGCGCATTCAAGGCGGGTGATCCTATCACATCGTCATCTGACATCGGCGCGACCATGGCACGGCGGACCGGAATGTCATGCGGAGACCCGCTGGCGGGCCTCGTCGGCGAGAGCGGTGCTCAGATAGCGCTCTCCCGTGCTGCATCCCACCGTCACGATGAACTTCCCCGCATTTTCCGGACGCGCCGCCACCTGCAGCGCCGCCCACACATTCGCTCCCGTGGAGATGCCGGCGAGAATCCCGTCCTCTCTGGCCAGCAGTTGAGCCGTGCGGATCGCATCCTCGTTGGTCACCCGGATCACTTCATCCACGATCGAGAGATTCAGATTCTTCGGCACGAACCCCGCGCCCGTTCCCTGAATTTTGTGCGGTGCGGGCACCACCGGCTCGTTGTTGAGCGTTTGGGTAATGACCGGCGACGCCGAAGGTTCCACTGCAATGGAAGTGAAGCCGGGCTTGCGTGCTTTGATTACTTCACTGACACCCGTGATCGTTCCGCCTGTGCCGACGGCGGAAATGAAAATGTCCACCCGGCCATTCGTGTCCTCCCAGATTTCCTCCGCCGTCGTCCGGCGGTGAATCTCCGGATTCGCCGGGTTGTTGAACTGCTGCGGCACCCATGCCCCGGGGATCGACGCGGCCAGTTCCTCCGCTTTCGCGATCGCTCCCTTCATGCCCTGCGGCCCCGGCGTGAGCACCAGATCCGCGCCGAGCAGTGCCAGCAGCGTGCGGCGCTCCACGCTCATCGTTTCCGGCATTGTCAGGGTAATTTTGTATCCCTTGGCCGCCGCGACGAAGGCGAGGGCGATTCCCGTATTTCCCGACGTGGGTTCGATAATGGTTCCGCCCGGCTGGAGCACACCGCTCCGCTCGGCATCTTCAATCATTGCCCGGCCGATCCGGTCTTTCACACTGCCGAGCGGATTTTTGAATTCACCTTTGAGCGCGATGGTGGCGGGCAGTCCTGCGCTGATGCGGTTCAGTTTGATCAGCGGAGTACGGCCTACGGTGGTGATGATATTGTCGTAGAGAGGCATGGCGGTTTTGGGGGTTGGATGCAGCCCGTGAAAAGGCTGCTCTGGTGGGGAGTGACGTCGACCTCCGGGAGACCGGGCCGGAGTCGGCGGATAAATGGCGGTTGGCGTGCAGCCGGAGTCCGTTAGGAGGACTTTACCCGGTGCCCGGCGGAGCTTTCACCGTTCCCGTTTTTGTCAGGAGCGATGCGCGTCTTTTCCAGGCTCTCCACCTGGGTCACCCGTCCTTCATGGACAGTGATCTGCACCGACCCGAACCGGATCGCAGACACCTTGCGGCGGACCACTTCCAGCCAGGATTCGACGGTGATTTCATCTGTGGTTGTGGACATGAGAAGAGAGAGAAAATTCAGTTGTTGAGCGGCTTGCCGAGAAGCCAGTTGAGAAACCCGTCTTCCGGGTCGGCGCGGCGGACGGGTTTTCCTCCTTTGCGCGGCGGTGCTTTGACTTTGGCCGGGATGACCTCTGTGAAAGGAACGGTCACCCCGTCACGCTCCATCTTGCGAATGGTCACCGCCACCACGTCGTCGAGCGTGTAGCGGTCGAGGATGCGGGAGATGGCATTGCGCACGTCGATCATCAGCATGCGCAGCCCGCAGTGCGTCTCGTCGGGACACGTGCACTTTTCGTAGTCTGTTTCGCTCGCACATCCTATCGGGGCCAGCCGCCCGTCGATGAGCCGCACCACGTCTCCGATTTTGATTTCCCTGGCTTCCCTCGCCAAAAAGACGCCGCCCTGTTTTCCGCGGCGGCTGCCCACGTAGCCTTCCTGACGCAACAACGCGAGAATCTGCTCCAAAAACTTGAATGGCAGCTTTTCGCTCTCCGCGAGCGTGGAGACAGACACCACGTCACGTTCCATCCGCCGGGCCACTCCCAGCCGGATGAGCGTGCGCAGCGCATACTCGCCTTTCTTCGTCAATTGCATGACCTCCCTTTGCACGCCAATTCATACTGTGCAAGTAGGAATTTAAGGCCGTGCGGGTTCCGTCATGCCTCTCCGCCCCGCGGGCTTTCGGACTACATGCGCGCCGGCGTCTGGTATTTCGCCTCCCGCGCGGGGATATAGTTCGGATTGTAGCGGTCCTTCGGGCTGAACAGGAATCCGGGATGTTCTGAAATGACCTCGAACTTCTTCGCGGCAAACTCCGGCAGTTCACGGTCACTGTTCGG
>DATAIE010000850.1:0-3726 GCA_036262875.1 Verrucomicrobiales bacterium | reverse complement strand
TCCATTCATTGATGCGGAGCACGGGCCACTGCATGACGCCGGTGAACGTGCAGTTGAGAGTGGTGGTTCCGATCACGGTACCGGCGGAGTTGCGGGCTTTCACGGTCAGGGTATTCGCCCCGCTGTGCAGTACGAAGGAGGCATTCCAGGCAGTCTGGGAGGTCCAGCGCGGCATCAGGGGAAGACCATTGATCTCCAGGGTGGCCGCTTCCACAGGAGCGGTTCCGGTGACGGTAACAGTGACATTCGGCGAGGTCGCCGGGCAGGTGGCAGTGAAGGCGGCAGCCACGGTGGAGAGCTGGCTGAGGATGTAACTCCGGCGCGCCGCCGCGTTGGATTTGACGCCTGCCGGCGAAGTGACGGTCCCGTTGCTGGCGGTGATCCCGGCGGAGAGTTTGTCCACGAAGGCGTCGAAATTCGCCGCCAGGAGCGGGCCGTTCACCGCATCATAATAGGCGCGCCAGAGATACCGGCGGAATGCCGGATTGTTAGCCATTTTCAGCAGCAGCGAGTCGTTAATGGCGAAGAGCCCTCCACTGGTATCCCCATTGAAGGCGAAATCCGTGTCCCACGGGATGAGCACCCAGCGCGCACCGGGCGGCTTGTAGGCATACATGTTCTGGGAGTAGCTGCTGTTGCCGAAGCTGTCCACGTTTTGAATGATGTGCTCAAAGGCGACGACCCGCATCCACTGTTCCACGTCTATCGCCTGCTCGATGGCCGCGGTATAGGCGTCGCCGGTGGCGGTGGTGGAGGCGGCATCCATCAGGGCAAAGAGGTCGGTGAAATCATTGACCTCCAGGCCGGCGCTGCGCCGCGGCCAGTTCGCGCGGTAGCGGGCGGTCTTCCTGACATTTCCGGCGGTAAGCCAGTTCCCCATTCTCGCATCGCTGTGCGTAAAGGAGGAGACGCTGTCATCAAACTCAAACCAAAGCTGCAGCTTGTGCAGCGTTCCGTCGTCCTGGCCCGGGAGATAAGAGTGAATCATTTCTTTTCCCACCTGTACGGCCTCTTCAAAAATCCCCGCGCGCCGTACACCGTTCACGAACAGATGCAGATAGCGCCGCGGCCCGATGGGGATGCCCATCTGCTCCGCGGTCCAGCCGGCAACGTGCTCGCGGATGGCGGTACTGTCCTCGCCCACGTTCCCCGGCCACGAGAGCTTCGTATCCGCCACACCGAGGAGCCGGTCATCCGCGGGAAAGACGAGATCGTAGTCACACCAGTGGCCGGTGGGCGTGTCATAGACACCGGGCGAGCCGTTGAACCCGAGCGTGTGAAACGGGCTGCCGGCAAACTGCCCACCGGCATTGTAAATGACGCGGTCGTTGCGCTGCGTGACCGTGATGTCGAGCGGGGCATTGCTCATTTTGGAACGCGAGGACCAGCGGTCGAATGTGGCCTTCGTCATCCACATGTTCAGGGTGGGCAGCGGGCCCGCCACGTTCGTATCGCCCCACCGCACCAGGGCCTCCCTCGCGGGCGCATCGGACGGAAAGCGGCTCACGCCCGCCGGTGCGGCGGCGTCACTGGCTTCAATGAAAAAGGCCGCGAGCGTACCGCCGGTCTGCCCGGGAATGGTGGCGCTGAACAGGCCGGCGTGGCGCCAGGTCATGGGCACGGAGATGACGGTGCCGGACGGATCCAGCCGGTAATAGAGCTGAAGCGAGGCGATAGCGTCCGGATCCTCCGCCCGCGCCGTGACGGTGACCGATTCACCCGCCACGGGCAGCACGGGCCAGTGCTTCACGTCAAAAACGGCGGGTCCGCTGTTAGGAACGGTGCGGCTGTTCGCGGTGCCCGGGGTGCCGAGGTCCGCGGTGGAGAGGATCGGGCCCGCGGCCTCCAGCCAGTTGCCGCGCAGGCGGAGGCGGAGGCCAGGGCTGCCACACAGCCAGCGCACTTTGGCGCGCAGCGTGGCGGTTTGACCCGAACCGGGCGCCGCACTGAGTAAGACGAAGGCCCGGTTGGACGGATCGCCGCTGCCGGACGTCTTCAGGCGCAGCGCCCCGGAGCCGTTGGAGCCCAGGCCCGGAGCCCAGGAGGCGCCTTCGTGCGTACCCTGGAAAACCCAGCCGGAAATGCCGCTGTTAAAGCTGCTGTTAGGGACTCTGTTCGCCCCGCCGCTCACCGTCACTTCCACATCGTCCACCAGGCACTCTCCCGCGTCATCGAGGAGGATTTCGAGAGCCGTGGCAGCATCGCGTCCGTTGTCCAGCACCCCGGTTACCTCCACGGTGGTCCAGGGACTTTTGGCCGTTTCATCACTGTCCGCCCAGGCCGCGGCGCGGCGGCCGTCCATGCGGGGATCGACGCGTTCAAGACTGCTGCCGCCGCCATCGGCCCATGCCCCCCAGCGGCCTCCAGTGCTGTAAGTCACTTCATCCTCCGTGGCATAGCCACCGCCGGCCATGGGGCTGCGCAGGGAAATGCGCCCGCCGGAATTGGACAGATTTCCGGAAAAATCACCGATTGTCAGGGACGGGGACAGACCGGGATGAACGCTCAGCAGATGCGTGCGGTCTCCGGCAATGACCAGATACGCACCCGCTCCCAGCACGGTACCGGCGGGAAAATCAAAATCCGCTCCCCCGCGCAGCCGCCAGCCGCTCAGATCCGCCGCGGCTCCACTGACATTTTTCAACTCCACGTATTCCTCCGCATTCAGGCCGGAGGCCGGATGATACTGGATTTCATTGAGCACCACCGCGGGCTGACGGCGGCCGGTATTGGGCGCTCCGGGGGTGGGAGAGGACAGCAGGAATGGAAGCGGTGCCCCGTCGCGGATACTGCCGAAGGACAGTCCGGCGGGAATGCCTGTGTAACGCAGTTCATGAAGCACACGCGTGCCTCCCGGACTGCGCAGAATGAGAACACCGCCCGCCGGCGCTGGTGCGAACCCCAGCACCGCTTCCGGGAAGCTCACCTCACCCGTGGCGGCGATCCCCGTGCCCGCGGGAATCACGAAGGAATGCGTGCCATCCGTCAATTCACATCCTGACACATCCACCGGTGCGGAGGACAGGTTGAAAAGTTCGACGAAGCCGGGAGAAACCCCGGCCTCATTGATCATGACTGCATCTAGAAGATCATAGTTGGAGGCAGGCTCCGCGGCTCCCGGCGAGCCCCCGGCCTGCCGGCTGGCGCTCCAGGCGGCGGGATCGCTCTCCCCCAGACTGGGCCGTGACAAAACCAGAGACGGCCCGAATCCGCCGGGCGCCGCGGGCCACGGAGCGTCGCTGGAGGCGGGCACCTCCAGGAGCACGGCATCGTTGCGGTTTCGCAGGCGCAGCGACAGGTCCGGGGAATTCAGATCGCCGGTCCACGGGCCGAAAACATTCGCCAGTGCATAGACGGCTGTCATGTCCTCCGGCGAGGCCGCAATGACCAGATAAGCCCCGGCGGCGATGGCTGTACCTGCGGGGAAGGAGAAATTCACATCACCGGAGATGCGGCATCCTGTCAGGTTTTCGGACCAGGGGTTGGAATTGAACAACTCGATGAAACGCAAATTGCGCCCGTCCGAACGCGGTGCGGGCCGGTACATGATTTCCGAGATGAGGATGCCGGTGTTGCGCGAAGACGGCGCAGGCGTTTCCGGATTGTTCCGGTAGAAACGCGTGCTCAGCGGCATCCACGTCAGGGACAGCGACTGCTGTGACCCGGCATTGATAATGTTAGGCGCGGCGGCGGTGTCTTTTACTCCGGAAACCTGGACATTACAGG
>DATAIE010000849.1:0-2314 GCA_036262875.1 Verrucomicrobiales bacterium | reverse complement strand
TTACTCCCCGGAAGGCTCTCACGGTGCTGGCAGAGGTGTGTGATGCCGTTCAGTTCGCTCACAGCCGGGGGATCATCCACGGTGATATCAAGCCGGGGAATATCCTTTTGAATCAGGAGAGTCGGGTGAAGCTGGCCGATTTCGGACTCGCGAGACTGATGGGGCAGGGCAGGGATTCGGATTCCTGGACCCCGATGGGCACTCCCGAGTATGCCGCTCCGGAATTGTACGACAAAAATGCGACCCCGGACCATCGGGCGGACATTTACTCTCTCGGTGTGGTGCTCCATGAAATGCTGACCGGTGCTCCGCCCGTTGGCGAATTTGAACTTCCCGGTGAGGCGCTGGGGCTTGATCCCCGCGTGGATGAGATCATTGCGCGATGCATGGAATTGAATCCTGCCTCCCGCTATCAAACGGCTCAGGAAGTCCGCGATGTGCTGCGGGAGATCATCGAAGAAAGGAATGTGCCCCTCCCTCAAGCGGTGAAGGCACCGACCAAGCGCATCTTTCGGGCAGCGCGGCGGACTCCGGCGGGAGTGAAAGTGCCTCCGGCGAAGAAACGGCCTCCTGCTTCGCAAAAGGTGCCGCCCGCCACTCAAAAGAAAGTTGTTTCCGGGCCGCGGACCGAGGGCCGGCCTGCGGCTGCGAAATCCCGGCCGGGGAAACGGAGAAAAGTCGTCGTGATCGAAAGCGCTTCGCAGGGCGGAATGTCCCCGGAAGCAAAACGGGCCATTCTGGTGGGAGCGGCCCTGCTGGTGATCGCCGTGGCGGTGTGGCTCATCGTGACGAAGGACGGGGACAAGAAGGATAAACCGTCCGACAGAAAGAAAGACGAAACAGTGCAGGCAGAGCCCGTTTCCCCTCCGCCTTCCGGAGTGGAACCACCTCCGGCGGTGCCGCAGCCGCCGTCGACCTACACACCGCCTCCACCACCGAAGGCGGAGACTCCGGTGGCCGTGAAGCCGCCGCAGCCGGCCACTCCCAAACCGACGGCTGCTTATGCGAAAATCCATGAATTGCGGCTGACCTGCCGGGATGACTGGAACAAAAAGGTGGAGAACAAGGTCAATGACGAACTCAATCGTCTGACCGGCCTCTACGGTCAGGCACTCCAAAAGCTCGAAGACGAATATCTCGGTAAAGCGGATGCCGCTTCCGTCCTCGCGGTCCGCGAGGAAGTGAGCCGGTTTCAGAAAACCCGTGAACCGGTGAAGGTGGAGGCGCTTTCCAAAATTCCAGCCCTCGCGAAGAACCAGCAGGCTCTCAATGCGCAGCTTGAAAAAATGCGCGCTGCCGTGAAGTACGATTCCGACCAGGTGAAGGAGAAGTATATGCTGGGATTGCGGGAACTGGAGAAACAGATGGACAACGCCGATGACAAAGAGGGCAGCAAAATAGTGGCGGAGGAATTCAAGAAGGTCGCCAGCCTCACGAACACCGACCTGCGAAACTACTTCAACTCGGAGGACGGAAAGTAAGTCCCTCTCCGCTCCTGGGCTCGCATCAGAAAAGCTCCGTTTGCTCCCAAAGGAACGCAGCAGTGGCGACAGGGGCAGGTTGAGCAGTCCTGATGGAGAACCACGGGGTGGGGACATCCTGACTCGCACACTCGACAGCCGTCTGAGCAAAGCCGGCAGCGGCCAGCGCGGCGCAGACCCGGGCCCGGGCGGCCTCGGGCGAGTTGCAGTCCCGGCTGAGATGTCCCAGCACGATGCGCTGCAGGGCAAGTGAGGCGGCCTGCTGCACAATCCCGGCGGCTTGATCGTTCGAGAGGTGGCCGTGGCGGCTGGCGATGCGCTGCCGGGTGCTCCACGGACGTTTGGTATCGTTCGCCAGCATGGTCGAATCGTAGTTGGCCTCTATGAAAAGAGCGTCGAGCGCCTGCATCTTGGAGAGGACGAGGGTCGTGGCATGGCCCAAATCACTGAGCATGCCGAGCGCGGTTCCTCCGGCCCGGAAAACAAATCCCATGGGATCGACGGCATCATGGGGAACGCGAAAGGTCTCAATGTCGAACCCCGCAAACGTAAACGTGCCGCCGCACGGAATGATCTTCCACAGGGAGGACGAGGGAAGGGCATCGCGGAGAACCTCGCGTGTTTGTGCGTTGGCCAGGACGGGAATGCCGTAGCGTCGTGTGAAAACCCCCAGACCCCTCGTATGGTCGCCGTGCTCATGCGTGATGAGGATACCCTGCAATTCCGCAGGGTCCACACCCGCGGACTGCAGCCGGGAGACGAGCTGGGAGGCGCTGAGGCCCGCATCCACCAGCAAAAGTCCCGCGGCGGAACGGACCAGAGCCGCGTTTCCG
>DATAIE010000848.1:0-5154 GCA_036262875.1 Verrucomicrobiales bacterium | reverse complement strand
TTTCCCTCTCCGAGAACTTCAACGGAGCGACCGTCACCGGCGCGTTGTCGGTGCCTGCGGGCTGGGATTTTAACGGGTCCGCGAACAAAACCGGAGGCGGCAGAAACTTCGTGGCCACGGTGGACGCTGACTACTCGACGGTGAACTTCGTGTTCATGATCGACTTCACGCTGGCCGGCGGGGGCGGCCCAGGCATCGCCTTTTTCGGTATTGGCAGCGCTGCGCCGAATGCTTCCTGGTTTGGCACCCCTGCCGACGCCTTCTGGGCGGAGGGCCGCCCCGGGGATTTTGACGCGGGCGATGTCCAGTGGTCAACGATGGCCGGATCCGGTACCAATCCTCCGGAAGTCACCTTCGGTACTGCCGGAGACGGCAGCCACCGCCTTAAAATCGAGAAGATCGGCACCAATATAACGCTGAGCATCGACGTGGGCGCGAACGGCACCTTCGACGGCAGCGTGACCAAAAGCCTCACTGCCGACCTCCCCTTCCTCAACAATACAAACTCCCGGCTGTTTTTTGGTACCGAATCCGGCAACGCCACTTTTGATAATCTCTCCATCACGGTGGTGCCGGAGCCGGGTTCCAGCGCCCTGTCCTGCCTCGCAGCGCTCAGCGTCCTGCGCCGCCGGCGGAGGTAAGATCGGACCTCCTTTCAACAGCCGGTCGAGGCCCTCTCCGCCGGCTGTTTTGCGTTTCCGGTGAAGAGTTCCGCCGGGCGCGGCCATTGCGCTCTTACCTCGCAGAGTTCTTGACAGGACTCCGGAGATTTTAATATGTGAGGGGCAGGGGATCCCTGATTCAGGGGAACGAACCGCTGCCGTCATATTATGAATGCCATTCTCGCCCTCGACCAGGGCACTACCAGTTCGAGGGCGATTGTTTTTAACCATGATGGCTCCATCCGGGCGGCGGCGCAGCAGGAGTTCCGGCAGATTTTTCCGCAGGCGGGGTGGGTGGAGCATGATCCGAACGAGATTTGGCGGACGCAACTCGACACGGCGCGTGCGGCGCTGGCGAAGGCGGGACTGAAGGCCGGAGATATTGCGGGGATTGGAATCACGAATCAGCGGGAGACGACGGTGGTGTGGGATCGCAAAACGGGCGAGCCGATTCACCATGCCATCGTGTGGCAGGACCGGCGCACAGCAGGGTTTTGCGATGCACTGAAGGCGGCGGGCCACACGGAACTCATTCAAGAGCGCGCGGGGCTCGTTATCGATGCCTATTTCTCCGGGAGCAAGGTTCGGTGGCTGCTGGATAATGTGCCGGGCGCGCGGGAGCGGGCGGAGCGGGGAGAACTGGCGTTTGGCACAATCGACTCCTGGCTGGTGTGGAAACTCACAAACAGCGAACAGCACATCATCGATCCCTCGAACGCTTCACGCACCATGCTGTATAACCTGCGGGGCGGATGGGACGACGAACTGCTCAAGGTGCTCGGCGTGCCGCGCGCCATTCTTCCGGAGGTGCGCTCCTCCAGTGAGGTCTATGGCGAGACCACGCTCCTTGAGGCGCCAGTTAGGATTTCAGGCATCGCAGGCGATCAGCAGGCCGCACTTTTCGGGCAGAATTGTTTTGAGCGGGGCCTCGCAAAGAACACCTACGGCACCGGTTGCTTCATGCTGATGAACATCGGAGCCGAGCCGCAGATTTCGCGGCACAAGCTGCTCACGACGGTGGCGTGGGAGGCCGGCGGGCGGATGGAGTATGCGCTGGAGGGCAGCGTCTTCATTGGCGGTGCGGTGGTGCAATGGCTGCGAGACGGGCTTGGCATTATCAAGACTTCCGCCGAGGTGGAGAAACTGGCGGCGAGCGTGCCGGACAGCGGCGGCGTGTATCTCGTGCCGGCTTTCGCCGGGCTCGGCGCGCCGCATTGGGATCAATACGCGCGGGGCACGATTGCCGGCCTCACCCGCGGCACCACCGCGGCCCACCTGGCGCGCGCCGCTCTGGAGGGTATTGCCTTCCAGGTCGCCGATGTGCTGGAGGTGATGAAAGAGGACAGCGGCATCGCGATGAACGGTCTGCGGGTGGACGGTGGTGCGTCCGCCAATGATATGCTGATGCAGTTCCAGGCGGATATCCTGCAAGTGCCCGTGGTGCGCCCGAAGGTAATCGAAACGACCGCGCTGGGTGCCGCCTATCTCGCCGGCCTTGCCGTCGGTTTCTGGAAAGACCGCGCCGAAGTCTCCCGTGCATGGCAGGCTGACCGCACGTTCGAGCCGCAGATGAGCGCCGACAAAGCCGCACACTGCCGCAAGCGCTGGAGCCTGGCGCTGAGCCGCGCGCGTGAGTGGGAGGAGCATGAAGATCCTTCGCGTTAGAAGCACTAACAAATTCCAATCTGCATGGACCCGGCCCCTCTGCTTCAGCGCAATGTGTCCCTGCAGCGCGTCGCCGGCCGCCGCGAGCCGTGGGACATCGCCATTATTGGCGGCGGCTCGACGGGCATGGGCATTGCGCTCGATGCCGTGACGCGCGGCTACAGCGTCGTGCTGCTCGAGCAGCATGACTTTGGCAAAGGCACCTCCAGCCGCTCGACCAAGCTCGTGCACGGCGGCGTCCGCTATCTCCGGCAGGGCAATATTTCGCTGGTGATGGAGGCGCTGAAGGAGCGCGGGCTCCTGCTGCGGAATGCGCCGCACCTCGTGCACGACATGGAATTCATCGTGCCGAATTACGCCTGGTGGGAAGCGCCGTTCTACGGCATCGGCATGAAGGTGTATGATATGCTCGCGGGAAAGTACGGCTTCGGTCCGTCGAAGATTCTTTCCCGTGAAGAAGTGCTCGCGCTCATCCCGACACTCTCGCAGGACGGCCTCCGCGGCGGGGTGAGCTATCACGACGGGCAGTTCGACGATGCGCGGCTGCTCATCGACATCGCCAGCACCGCGGCTCAACACGGGGCCTGTTTGCTCAACTACACGCGGGTCGTCTCGCTCGTCAAAGACAGCGAGGGATTCGTTAGCGGCCTTACGTTTTGCGATCAGGAAAGCGGGGCTCCTCACACGCTTGCCGCGCGGTGTGTGATCAACGCCACCGGTCCGTTTTGCGACGAAATGCGGCGCGCAGACAATCCCGAATCGAAGCCGATGATCGCGCCCAGCCAGGGCGTGCATCTCACTCTTCCTCGCGAGTTCCTGCCGGGTGAGACCGCCATCATGGTTCCGCGCACGCGCGACAAACGCGTCCTGTTCGCGATTCCGTGGCACGGCCACGCCGTTGTCGGCACCACCGATACCCCCATTCCCGAGTCCACCCTCGAGCCGGCGGCGCATGATGACGAAATTGATTTCATCCTGGAGACCGCGGGGGACTACCTCTCCCGGTGCCCGACCCGCGCCGATGTGCTCAGCGTCTTCACCGGCATCCGTCCACTCGTGAAATCCAGCGATGTCTCTAACACCGCCGCGCTCTCACGCGATCACACGATTGAGATTTCATCCTCCGGCCTGCTCACTATTGCCGGCGGCAAGTGGACCACGTATCGCCGCATGGCCGAAGACGCCGTGGATCACGCGATAGTGCTGGGAAAACTCGATGAACGCCCGTGCATCACTCGCGACCTGCCCATCCGGGATCCCGGCGGCCACGATGACTCCGCCGGGTGGTTTGCCCGCTATGAGATGGCCCGCACCGTGGAGGACGTGCTCGCCCGCCGCACCCGGCTGCTCTTTCTCGATGCCCGCACCGCTCTCGCCAAAGCACCGCAGGTCGCCCGCGAACTCGCGGAGGAACTTGGTCGCGACGGGGCGTGGCAGCTGTCGCAACTCGCCGCATTTCAGGAAACCGCCAAACACTTCATGCCGCCAACTCTATGAACGCCTACCTTGCCGAATTCATCGGAACCACGCTTCTCGTCCTCTTCGGCAACGGCGTCGTCGCCAATGTCGTCCTTGCCCGCACGAAAGGGAACAACGCCGGCTGGATCGTGATCACTGCCGGTTGGGGACTCGCTGTCTTCATCGGCGCCTTCTGTTCGGCGGCCTACAGCGGCGCGCATTTGAATCCCGCCGTCACTGTCGCGATGGCCATCGCCGGGAAACTCGAAATGGCAAAAGTGGGCGGCTATCTCGCCGCGCAAATGCTGGGCGGCATCCTCGGCGGAGCGCTGGTTTACTTTTTCTACCGCGAGCATTTCAAGGCCTCCGAGGACGCCGATGGTAAACTCGGCTGCTTCTGCACTGCACCTAACATCCGCAATCTCCCGCAGGCATTTTTCTGCGAAGCCGTGGGCACCTTCTGCCTCATCCTGCCCATCTTCCTCATGACCGACGCGAAGTTTTCCATGCCCGGCAGTACGCTGAATGAGCCCGTCGTCCTCGGCCTAGGGACGCTCGGCCTGCTTCCCGTCGCCCTGCTGGTCTTCGCCATCGGCCTCTCGCTCGGAGGCACCACCGGCTACGCCATCAACCCCGCGCGCGACCTTGGCCCGCGTCTCGCTCACTCTTTCCTTCCGATTCCCGGCAAACGGGACAGCGACTGGAGTTACGCGTGGGTTCCCGTCCTCGGCCCTCTCGCCGGTGCCGCCCTCGCCGCCGGCGTGCACTTGCTGCTTCAGCGATAGCCAGCGACACCGATCTGAAGAAGGCGATTTGTTCCCCTTCATTCGCTTGTGATTCCGTCAAGTCCTGGCCAGGGAAATGCTATGCTTTTATAGCGTTTTCCACTCGTTATTCCTCATTCAATTATCATGAAACAAATCCCCACTCCCGGTTCCTCTCTTTTGATTTGCCTCGTCCTCGGATCACAGGGGGCGCGCGCCGCCGTGCAGGAGCAGTCCGCCCCCTTCACCTACAACAATGCCGGGCACTTGATCTCGGGTACTGGGGCTGGTCAGCTGATGGACGGCGCGGTTTCTCAGGGAACGTTTACTCCGTTCAATCCAGCGCTTGGCACCTTGACCTCCTGCACGGTGACCTTCACCGCCACGGCGGAGATTTCAGGGACCGCTGACGCCCTGGCGGGAATGGACGGCAGCGTGAGCGCCACGCTGGGCGGCTCCTTTTTTCTGGATGGCCGCGCATTCAACGGAACCGGCAACGGCATGGCACCGGTGACCGCTGCTCCCGGCAGTCCCCTCGCCGCGACATTGGTGGTCGATGGCTTTTCCTACACCTTCCGTCCGGAAAATGCGGGCCAGTCCTACGA
>DATAIE010000847.1:0-11155 GCA_036262875.1 Verrucomicrobiales bacterium | reverse complement strand
CCCGAAAAAGGAGGAGAAACCGGCGGAGGAATTCTCCCTCGCCGCATGGTGGGATGACCTGCTCAAAAAGCTGCTCGCCATGGACACCCGCGACCTCATGAAGGAGGCGCTGAAGTGGCTGGCCGTGCTTTTGGTTCTCGGACTTCTGACGCGGTGGATGATAACGCGGAAAAAAGCGGCTGCGGAAAAAGACTCCTTTGCGGCGGACGGAACCCAGCCGGTCTACTTTGCCGAATTCCTGCGCATTTTCCGCGAGGCCGGCTTTCCCCGTCTGCCAGGCAGCACTCCGCGCGAATACTACGATGCTCTGCTCCACCGCGGCGCGGCGGGTCCGGAGTTTTCCGGCATGATGACCTATCACTATCGCAGCCGGTATGCGGACTCTCCCCCGGACCAGGCGGAGGAAAATACGTGGCTCACCCTCGTGCGTGAAACGGAAGCGCGGCTGAAGCAGGCCCGGCAGCAAGCCTGAAATGAAGATCGATATCGTCACCATCTTCCCCGCCATGTGTCTCGCGCCCCTCGGCGAAAGCATCATGGGCCGCGCCCAGGAAAAAGGCTTGCTGCAGCTTGCCGTGCACGACCTCCGCCAGTGGAGCACCGACAAACACCGCCGCGTGGATGACGAACCCTACGGCGGCGGCCAGGGCATGGTGATGAAATGCGAGCCCCTCTTTGCCGCCGTGGAAGCCCTGCGCAGCACGGAATCGCGCGTCGTCCTCATGACCCCCCAGGGACCGCGCCTCGACCAGGCAATGGTCACCTCCTTCACCGGCAGCCCGCACCTCATCATCCTCTGCGGTCATTATGAAGGCATCGACCACCGCGTGGTAGAGGGCCTCGTGGATGATGAGATTTCCATCGGCGATTACATCCTCACCAACGGGGCCATCGCCGCCAATATCTTCGTGGACGCCGTCGTGCGCCTCCTGCCCGGCGCGCTCGGCGACGAACGCTCCGCCGCCGAGGACTCGTTTTCGGAAGGCCTCATCGAAGCCCCCTGCTACACCCGCCCCGTCGAGTTCCGCGGCATGCCCGTCCCCCCCGTCCTCCTCAGCGGCCACCACGCCAAAATCGCCGCCTGGAAATCCGCCGAAGGCCTCCGCCGCACCCGCAAAAACCGCCCCGATCTCCTCCCCCCGGAGATTGGCAACTGACCGGCTTTTCTTTTGACAACCCTGGCATCCCGGTTACCGCAACCTCCCGCCACCGGCAGGGTAGCTCAGCGGTAGAGCAGGGGACTCATAAGCCCTTGGTCGGGAGTTCGATTCTCCCCCTTGCCACCACCCCTTTTGAAGAGGTCGTTTTACATCAAGCGGGATGTTGATTGATCGAAACGCCGGCGCCCGGGCAGCGTTTTCATGCAGGGAACGTGCCCTGAGGGGCCGGCCGAACCCCTCAACGGCGTAAAGGAAGCACAGTGGACGGTCCGGAAGCCTGTCCCTTACCCTGCGTGGTTCGCAGGGCATCCGCGCGCCTGTGTAGACGGCCTGCCCTCACCCCAGGATGAACCCCCACTCCCTCATCGACCAAATCGAACTGCTCGTCAGAAATGGTGCGCCCTCAGGGCGAATTCAGGCGTTGTTCGAGGATTTGCGGACGCAGGTATCCCTCCTGGAACGGCTGCTGGACAGCCCGCTGGAAATGATTCTCTCGCCACCACATGCGGTCCCGGACGAAAACGTCGCCGCGGTGCCGGTATGGGAGGCGACACCGGCGGAGGAACCGAAGAGCGAGACTTCTGCCACTACCACAAGCACTCCCGCCGATACGCCGGACGTCGAGCCTCCGCCACCCAGGCCCGGAAGCAGCGGCGAGGAATAGGAGCCCGCCGCTTACCAACTAAGAGCTGTCATTCGCCGCTACCAGACTTCTATGTCGTAGTAGAGATGCCCTTCATGGTAAGCCAGGAGACGCCTTTTCCCTCCGTCTCTATAAAAGTAGTAGGCACCCTCAAGGTTCTGCGGCGGGGTCCACCATGAATAGGGCGCTCCGCCCCATCCTATTTGTACTTTGGCCGCTCCAGCAGCATCGAGTCGACGGGTAAGGCCTTGCTGGGCCGCGTAGGCATGAAACGTCTCCTCACTGCATTGCGCCTCGATCCGGCGGCTGAAGTCGCCTGTCCAGCCTCCTCCTGCATCATCGTAATAATCGTGGACGTTGGAAGCGTGAAACTGAAGATACCGGAGGGGGCCGTCCCACCAATGCAGGAGATACAACACTCCGAAGACAAGGACGCCAACGATGAGGCAAAAGACGAGGCAACCCTTGCACCCCCTGCGGTCCTTGCGCGGTCTCTCCCCGTTTGCAACGATTCCGGCGGAAGCCGGGGTTTCGTAAACGTCCACGTTATCCTGCGGGCTCACGCAATCGCCGCATCGCCTCCCAGCGGCTCGACGCCGAAGAAGTCGCGCATGACGTTGAGATAGACGCTGCGCTTGAAATCGGGAAGCCAGCGGAGGTCGAATTCGCCGGGGTCGATCCAGCGGAAACTGCGGAACTCCGGGTTTTTCGTCTCAAGATTGATGAGGGCGTCCGACCCGTGGAAAACGCAGCGGAAATAGATCTGCTGCTGGCCCACGTAGCGTCCGCGGCGGCGGTGGCGCACGGGAAACCGGTAGCGGTATCCGCCGCGTTCCTCCACGACATTGTAGTGTTCCGGAAGGACGGAAATCTCCTCCCACAACTCGCGGGCGAGGGCTTCGCGCGGGGTTTCGCCAAAGTCCCGGCCTCCCTGCGGGAACTGCCAGCTGTCCGCGAAGTCCCGGCGCTCACAAATCAAAAGTTTGCCCTGTTTATTCACCATCAGGCAGGCGACGCAGGGGCGAAACTTTTCAACAGGTGGTCGGGTCGGTTGATCGGGCACGGGAGTAACGTGAACAAATCCACGGCACCCGGAGCGTCAACAGGGTTTCCCCCTGGCAGCCTCTGAACGCGCCTCAAATCCCCCCGACGATGTAGGCCGTGACCGCATAAATCTCCCTCGCGAGAAACCCGGCCCGGGACTCAAACGAGGTGTAGCGGGTGGTGAGCGTGGGCGAGCGCCATGCCGTAATGCCGAGGTCCTGCATCATCCACGCGGCGCGCTCCATGTGCAGCGGATCGCTCACCAGGAGGGCGCTCTTAAACCCGTTTTCCTTCATGAGGTCCCGGGCGTATCGCAGATTGTCGAGAGTGGTGCGGGATTTCTTTTCCAGCAGAAGGTCCCGTGACGGCACACCCTGCTCGACGGCGTAGCGCTGCGCGACTTCGCTCTCGGAATACTGCGCGCCATCCCCAAAGCCGCCGGTGAGAATGATCTTCCTGACGGTGCCTTTCCGGTAGAGTTCCACGGCATGGGCAATGCGCTGCTCAAACACGGGGGACGGTTTATCCCCGTAGGCGGCGGCCCCGAGCACGATCGCCACATCCGCGCGGCGGGTTTCATCCATCCCGGCGCCGCGCGTGATGCGCCATCCCAGCCACCCGCACCACAGCACCAGGGCGAGCAGCAGCCACAGGAGGATTTTGCGTAGACGCTTGAGGATCATCATGCGGCGGGGGAGGGGCCGCTATTTCGCGCAGCCGGGGACACTCTGCAAGCCGTGGCCGGGCCACGGTCAGGCGAAATCATACACCACTGCCTTGACGCACACCTTCTTAAAAACCTTGTCCACAAACTCAAGGTGCAGCGGATGCACCTGATACTCATCCTGAGCGGTCTTGTCCGGAAAAACCAGATTCAACGCCACCTGATAACTCTGGTCCACCACGTCCCGGTGGCTCGGCACCATTTTCCCCGTGTGGTAATGGAGCACTCCGGGAATGGGCTTCAAATACTGCTCCATGCCCGCCATGAGTTCATCCGCCGCGCCGGCGTTCGCGGGATCGGTCCAAAAGATAACGACGTGAGAGAACATGCCCTCTGCCTGCCCCTCCCCCGCCCCAGGGTCAAGCGGTAACGCAGGCCTCCGGCCGCGTTACGGTTTGCGGATGCAGAAGAGCGATTTGTCGCCGCGGAGAAAAATGCGGCCGTTGCTCACGGCGGCGCTGGCACGGTTTTCCTCGCCCGTGTCGTTGACAGCCAGGACCTCCAGAGGTTCCGCGGCCCGCACCACGTAGGTTTTGCCTGCGCTGGCGAAATAGAGGCGACCATCCGCTGTCGCGAACGGACTGGCCCAGGTGGAAATCCCGGCCAGCCGCTCGGAGAGCACGCGTTCCCCCGTCTTGAGGTGAAACGATTTTAAAATCTCCGGCCCATGCGTGCGCCACACGCGCTCACCGGTAATGATAGGAGATGACAGGCCCTCGGAGATTTGCGCCACGGTCCATTTAAGATGCGTTTTTGTCACGTCTCCGCTGCCGCCGGGATCGACGCATATGCCCTTCCCTCCGCGTCCGCTGTCACTGAAAACAAGCCCGCCGCCAAACGCCGGGGAGGCGGCGTCACCCTGCGACGCACACCACCACAGGACCTTGCCGTTGTCCGGGTCCAGCCCCTGAATGGCACTCGTCGCATTCACCAGCATTTGCGGCTTTCCGCCGATCTCCACGATCACGGGCGTGCTGTGCGAAAATCCCGTCTCCGGCCGTTTCGCCTCCCACCGGATGTCGCCCGTCGCGGCGTCGTATCCGATGATGCTCGACGTTTTGCCGGTCTGGTCGCAGTTCATGATCACCGTGTCCCTGTAAAGAACAGGGCTGCTGCCCAGGGCCACATCGAAGGCATGGTTCGCGATCTCTTTTCGCCAAATCTGTTTCCCTTCAAAATCCAGGGCCGCCACCACCGCCGAGCCGAACGCCACATACACCCTCTTCCCGTCCGTGCAGGGCGTCGGCGCTCCGTAGCCGCCGCGCAGGTCCGTGAGCAGCAGCGGCCCAGGGGCCACCGGGGTTTCCCAAAGGAACTTCCCGTCCGTCACCGCATAACACTGCACCCAGTGCGCGAGGGGCGCATTCCTGACACCCGTGACGAATACCCGGTCGCCCCAGACGATGGGAGAGGAGTATTGGCTGTCGCCCTTCGGCAGGGCGACCTTCCATGCAATGTTCTCGCCGGTCTTCACATCCCACTTCACCGGCAGATCTTTTTCCGCAGAGATCCCCTGCCCTGACGGCCCTCGAAACTGCGGCCAGTTCTCAGCCTGCGCACCGGAAACAATCGTCAAAAGCACGGTCGCCGCGCAGAGGCGTGGAAAAGGGAAGGAAAGCATCCCGCGAGTCTGAAGGGAAGATTCCCGGCACTCAAGTTAAGTTACGCGGATGCCCGCGGCTCCGGCGGCGCGTTCCCCGTTTGCACCGCCGCGCGGTGACAGTGAAAGAGCAGCGTCCATGTCACGCCTCTACACGCTCAAGAAACAAGCCTCCGATGCCGCCCAGGCTCCCCCGGCGGCGATGCCGGAGATTGATTTCAAAGCGGAACTCAATGAACAGCAGTATGCCGCCGTAACGTCGCCGCCCGGCCAGGCTCTGGTGCTCGCCGGAGCGGGAAGCGGAAAAACGCGGACGCTGACCTACCGGGTGGCCTATCTGCTGGCGAATGCGGTGGCACCCTCGAATATCCTCCTGCTGACCTTCACGAACAAAGCGGCGCGGGAGATGCTGGAGCGGGTGGATCATCTGCTCCCGGGCCAGGTGGGCGGGTTGTGGAGCGGGACGTTTCACTCTATCTGCAATCGCATCCTCCGTTCCCACGCCCCGAAAGCGGACCTCACAAAGGGGTTCACCATTCTCGATACCGAGGACTCGAAATCGCTCCTCGCCAAAGTCATCAAGGAAAGCGGCGTGGTGAAACGCGTGGAGGGTGCCACCGGTGACAAGTTCCCCAAAGCACCGGTGATTCAGGGGCTGCTGAGCTTTGCCACGAACACCAAAAAGCCGCTCGAAGACGTGGTGCGCGAACAGTTCAGCCCCGATCCCGAAATGCTCGACGGCATTGAGCGTATTGCCAAACTCTACGACAAAAAGAAGCGCACGGCCAACTCGCTGGACTTCGATGACATGCTGACGCGCACGCTGGAGCTGTTCGACACGCATCCCGATGTGCTGGCGCACTATCAATTCCAGTTTCAGTTCATCCTCGTGGATGAATATCAGGACACCAATCCCATCCAGAGCGATCTCATCAACGCTCTCGCCGGCCGGCACGGCAATGTAATGGTGGTGGGCGATGACGCGCAGAGCATCTACTCCTGGCGCGGTGCGGACTTCCGGAACATCATCAGTTTTCCGGAACGGTTTCCGGAGGCGCAGGTGTTCCGCATTGAAACGAACTACCGCAGCACGCCGGAAATCCTGCACCTCGCGAACGAAGCCATCCGGCCAAACGAAAAGCAGTTCAAAAAAACCCTGCGCGCCGCGCGGGGGAAGGCGAAGCAAAAGCCGGTGCTCGCCGCTCTTTATTCGCCCCAGGAGCAGGCCATTTTCGTGGCGCAGCGGATGCGGGAACTCTACGAGGAGGAGGGCATCCCGTGGAATGAGATGGCGGTGCTTTACCGGGCCCATTTCCAGAGCATGGACGTGCAGTTGCAACTTACCCAGGAGGGCGTGCCGTTCATGGTCACCAGCGGCCTGAAGTTCTTTGAGACGGCCCACATCAAGGACTTCACGTCCTTTCTCAAACTCGCTGTGAACCTCCGGGATGAAGCCTCGTTTGATCGCATTGTACGCATGATGCCCGGTGTCGGCGCAGGCACGGCGGCGAAGATGTGGCTGACATGGCATGCGCAGGCCACCCTGCTCGGCGACGCGCTGCCAAAGTCATTTTCTGAGTTTCTGGGGAATGTCAAAGTGCCGGCACGCGCGGAAAAATACTGGCAGCAGCTCGGCTGGACGATGGATGAATTCCTCGACGACACCGGTGGTCTGCGTGATCCCTCCACTGTCATGAAGAGCATCTGGGAGGGCGTCTATGACATGCATTTGAAGGCGGAGTTCGAGAACTACGAATCCCGCCGTCAGGATGTTGAGCAGTTCATGCGCTTCGGAGAGCGGTTCCCGACGGTGAATGATATGCTGAGCGAACTGTCGCTCCTCAGTGGCCCCGAAGCGGCGGAAGATTCGCGCAGTGCGAAGGCGGAGGAATCCGTCTGCCTCAGCAGTGTGCACCAGGCCAAGGGCCTCGAATGGCGCGTCGTCTTTATCATCTGGCTCACGGACGCGATGTTCCCGAACCTCCGCGCCATTGAAGAAGGTAACGAGGGACTCGAGGAGGAGCGCCGCCTGTTTTATGTCGCCCTGACGCGGGCACGGGACGAGTTGTACCTGCTGTATCCGCGGATGTGGCCCAAGAGCTACACCGGGGACATGTGGCAAACACCCTCCCGCTTTCTCCTGAACCTGCCGCGCGAATCGATGGATGAATGGCGCGTGGGACGCTGATATCCGCTCAACTTTGCGCCGCTGCCCCGGCTCCTCTCACCGCTGCGGTGAAGCCCGCGGTGGTGGCGGTGGCCAGCACCTGGTTTGCCGCGCGGTTGACGGTAGCCCGGTGAAGCGTCTCGAACAGCACGGTCCCCACAAAAAGGAATCCCAGCACCCACACCGGATGCCATCCGGCAATGAAGACGAGATTGAGGCCCACCACCGGAAACAGGGCAAACAGGAGCACGGTGATCATCGACGCCCGGCTGGCGGCGCGCACGCGGGTGAGGCACCTTCCTTCACCATGGTATTCGGTGACGCTGCTGAAACGCAGGCGCCACCAGCGCCCCGTGCGCGTTTCGATATCCCAGTCACGCCAGCCATCGTCGGTATCGACGAGCGAACCGGACGCCTGGAGGGAAGCCGTCAGCACCTCCAGCAGGTGGCGGCGGTCCAGTCCATTATCGCTCCAGAGTTCAAGGTCCGCCACACGCTTGTAGAGACGGTGGCCGGAGCGGGCATTCTCCGTGCGGGCAAGCCACGGACCGGCGGGGGCACTTCCGAGCCTGACATTCCAGAAGAACCGCGTCCATCCCCTGACGACAGGCTGCACGAGCAACAGAAACCACAACAGCATGCGTGCCCGCACCCCGCTCCACGCCGCAGGCAGCGGCAGCCGAAACGCCTGGTGCAGCGTGTGCATCAACGGCACCGCCGCCATGGCGCCGGCGAGCCACCACAAGCCGTGGATCCAGATCCCGCTCAAGGCCACCGCCAGCGTGAGGATCCACCAGGGAAATCCGGTGAGGAGCCACCCGAGTTCGGACACCGGGCCTCCGTAAATCGCCTGATAGGACGCAGAGCCAAAGACCCCTGAGTAGATGCGGCTGGCATGATGCGCCAGCCTTCGCAGCGCCGTCTGGTAGACCACTCCGCGCCACTGCGCGCCGCCCAGTTGGCCAAAGCGGCTGCTGTGGCACGAGGTCAGGAGGGCTTCCGCTTTTCCATAGCCGGCCTGCTGTTTGAGAAACGCCTTCACTGAAAAGCGGCGGTAGTGCCAGACCATGGCGGCGGCATTGAAAGCGATGACGTGCCCGCGCTCCAGCAGACGCCAGCAGAAATCCACGTCGTCTCCCGCGGCATGGTATTTGGGCCGGAAGCCGCCGAGTTCATCGAAGACACTGCGGCGGATGGCCATATTGCACCCGGGAATGTGCTCCGCCACCGTATCCGACAGAAGCACGTGAGCAGGCCCGCCGGGAGCGGCGATCACGCAGGCCTGGGAGCGGCTGACGGGAGCGGGCGGGATGTTAGGACCTCCCGCCGCCGCTATTTCCGGCCGGTCGAAGCAGCGTGCCAGTTGAATCAGCCATGCCGGGTCCACCTCACAGTCGTCATCCGTGTAGGCGAGGATTTCCCCTGTGGCCGCCGCCGCGCCGGTGTTGCGCGCTACGCTCAGCCCCGCGGCCTCCTGACGAATATAACGCACTCCCGGCTGCGCCGCGACAATGGCCGCGATGTCCTCCGTCGAGCCGTCATCCACCACGATGGCCTCGTAGTCCGGGTAATCGATGGCCTCCAGCGAGGCGAGACATCCGGGCAGCGTCCGGCTTCCGTTTCGCGTGCACACGATGACCGACACCCCAGGCGGACGCGCCGGAAGCAGAGCCGCCTCCGCGGGCGGACCTCCCGCCAGTTCGCGCCACGCACGGCGCGGGGTGCGGTAGCGGTCCGTCAGTCCAAATTCCCAATCCGTCACGTCCTGCCCGCCGCGATGCCATTCATCCGTAAACGAAAACAGCAGATTTCCCGCGACGCCCCGTTCCTGACAAATGCGGCGCTGCCATGCCAGGATGGCGGCCTGGCGGTCTTCACCCGCCGTTTTCACATCCACTCCAAACTCGGAGATCACCAGAGGCCGGTCTCCCGCGATGTTTTGAAGACGCGCGGTGTAGCGGTCAAAAGCGTCCGGGGACTCCAGATACACATTGAACGCTGTGAAATCGGCATTGGCCGGCTGGAGGTATTCGGTCGTGGGATAGTTGGCGTAGGCGATGAGCAGGTCCGGCGCCTCCTGCCGCGCGGCATCGATGAGCGTTTCCAGAAAAGCCTGTACGCGCCGCGGCCCAAGCCACCGCACGAGGGGCGCCTGAATTTCATTTCCTACAAAAAGCGCCGCCAGTTCCCGGCGGTGCGCCAGACGGCGGGCCGTGTCGCGTACTGCCCGGATCGCGTGGCGGCGCGAGGCGGAGGAATGAAGAAAGTCCACATGGTCCGTCCATGCCACGCCCGTCGCCACAGACAGCCCGTGCTCAGCACAGAGGTCCAGAAACCACTCCGGCGGAGCGATGAACAGCCGCAGCGTATTCGCTCCCCAGGCGGAGATCATGGCCAGATCCCGCGCCACCTGATCGTGCACCGGAAGCCCATCGGCCCCGAAAAACGGTCCATACGTCAGGCCGTGCATCGTCCAGCGTCCGCCCGCCCGCCGGAAGTACTTTCCGGCCGCGACGGGGCGCTCCGGGAGCACTTGGGGAGGAACTGCGGATTCGGGCATAGGCGGCAACAGACTGGAATAGACGGTTACGATTCAGGCCGCCATTCAATCAGTCGAGCTTTTTGAGCAAGAGAATGGTGACGGTCCCGAAGCTGCATCGCCCGTGTCCGCTTGCCGATTCCACCTTGATTTTCGCCCCGCAGACCGCCACTGATAACGTTCCAACTGCAACATACCTCCCATGAAAAGCCGCTCGATCCTCCAACTCTTCGCCGTGCTCGCCACCACTGCCGGTCTGACCGTCCAGGGCGTCGCTCAGGATAAAAAGCCACCCGCCGCCCCTCCGAAAGCCGCGGAACCGGCCAAAGAAGCCACTCCCGCGCCAGCCAAAGAAAAGGCTCCCGCCGCGACCGGGGATTTCTCCGATCCCGCAAAGCTGACCGAAAAGGCACCCGAGAAGTTCAAGGCAAAGTTCGAAACCACCAAAGGCTCATTCGTCATCACGGTGCAGCGCAGCCTTTCCCCCAACGGCGCGGACCGTTTTTACAATCTTGTGAAGTCCGGCTATTTCAAGGATGTCGTCTTCTTCCGCGTGATCAGCAAATTTATGGCGCAGTTCGGAATCAACGGGGATCCCAAAATCTCGGCCAAGTGGCGCAACGCCAACATCCAGGACGATCCCGTGAAAGGCAGCAATATCCGCGGCTCCGTTTGCTTCGCCAAGTCCGGCGCGCCGAACTCCCGCAGCACTCAGTTCTTCATCAGCTTTGGCAACAACTCCCGGCTCGACGGGGACGGGTTCTCACCTTTCGGCCTCGTCACCGAAGGCATGGACGTGGTGGACAAGCTGAACAGTGAATACGGTGAAGGCGCCCCCAGCGGCAACGGCCCCGACCAGCAGCGCGTCCAGATGGAGGGCAATGCCTACCTGAAGAAGGACTTCCCGAAACTCGATTCCATTAAGTCCGCCTCCATCGTGGAATAACGATCCCCTTCCCTTACACTCTCATGTCTGATATCCGCATCATCCTAACTACCGACAAAGGCCCCATCGAAGCGACTATTTTCGCCTCGAAGACGCCGATGACCGCCGCCAACTTCCTGAACCTCGCCAAGAAGGACTACTACAACGGCATCACCTTTCACCGCGTGATTCCGAACTTCATGGTTCAGGGCGGCGACCCCACCGGCACCGGTTCCGGCGGCCCGGGATACAAGTTCGGTGACGAATGCCGCGCTGATCTGAAGCACAACAAACCGGGCATCTTCAGCATGGCCAACGCCGGTCCCGGCACCAATGGCAGCCAGTTCTTCATC
>DATAIE010000846.1:0-5086 GCA_036262875.1 Verrucomicrobiales bacterium | reverse complement strand
GGCGGGCGGTTTCGGTGCCCTTGCCCTTCACCGCCTCTTTCTCACCGGGCATAAAGCACTCAAATTCGCTGGTCCACTCACCTTCGAGCTGTTTCAGCCACTCGTGTTCCTTTACAGGCGGGGGCATTTTAGGAATTTCCTGAGCCGGGAGCAGGCTGGAGCTGCTGAGAAGGGTGGCAACGAGAGTCAGGATTGCTGGCAGTTTCATAGGTTTGGTATGGTTCGATGTGATCGCTGCTCCGGGACGGTGCCCGGAAGCCCGCGAGGTGATCCCCCGTGCAGGAACAGGACCTCCGCCGGAATAGCAGGTGATCCAGGGCAGTTCAATGTCCGCCTTCCCATAAAAATTACCGTGCCGCCCGGCGTTGCTGTGGCATAGTTTCCGGCCCCCGCATCCGGACGTCGTATGAAGAACATCGCCCTCGCCTTCTGCCCACTGCTGTTGCTTGCCCCCGTTGCCGAAGCGGTCCCCGCGGTGAATTACGATATCGTCTACGTCCGGCAGGCGCGGTTTGGAGACACCACGAATACCATTTGGCCGGATGTCTTTCATCCCGCCCGGCTCGATCCCGGTGCGGACCTGATGCTGCTGCACCCGGACGGGTCCGAAGAGGTGCTGGTGGCCGCCGGAAACGGAGGCGTGACCGACCCGTTTATCTCCTTTGACGCGCAATGGTGCTATTATGCACTGTTTCCGGACCTTCGCTCCAGTCAGTTGAATTCCCAGCGGGGCAATCTTCCCTACGCGGGGTCTGACATCTACCGCATCCATTTCAAAACCCGGCAGGTCGAACGGCTGACGCACCAGGAGTTTACGCCCAACACCGGCACGGGGAACTGGGACCCTTCCAATCCGGTCAATCCGGCATCGTCCTACAACCGGCTCGGTTATGGCATCCTGAATCTGGCACCCTGCCCGCTGGCGGGCGGAAAGATCGCCTTCACCAGCAACCGCCGGGGATATGTGCCCCCGAATGGCTACACCACGACTACGCAGCAGCTCTATGTGATGGATGAGGACGGGCAAAACGTGATGCCCATCGCACCGATGAGCATCGGCAGCGCGCTCCATCCCACACCGTTGAGCGACGGACGGATCATGTTCAGCAGCTATGAAAGCCAGGGCCTGCGGGATGAACGCATGTGGGGCATCTGGACCATTCAGCCGGACGGGCGCTGGTGGGAGCCCATGGTGAGCGCCTTCCATGCCGGGCAGGCCTTTCACTTCATGACGCAACTGAGCAGCGGCATGGTGGTGGTCGAGGACTACTACAATCTCAACTACAACGGATTCGGCGCTCTCTACCGGACACCGCTGTATGCGCCGCCGGGCATGCCTGGATTTTACAGTGCGCTGCCGGCGGACAATCCCGCCATCCCCATCACCACCGGCAGCGGTCTGAACTATTCCTTCAAGATGTCCTTCACGCCGCGCGGCTTTCAGGCACTGACGCCGTTCACCACGCCGGAGGACGAATCCGCGCCGGTGGGCACCGGCGGGGTGAGAAAGGGAAAGTTCACGCATCCGTCCGGCGCGCCTAACAATGACCTGCTCGTAGTGTGGACCCCTGGACCGGCGAACAATCTCGACCGCCCGGTGCAAACGCCGCGGTACGATGCCGGCATCTATCTGCTTCGCGGCGGCGGCGTGATTACCGATCCCTCCCAACTGGTGCTGCTGAAGAACAGCCCCTCCTGGAATGAAGCGTGGCCGCGGGCAGTGGTGCCGTACCGGGCCGTGCACGGCATCGATGAACCGGCGAAGATTCCGTGGCTTCCCAATGACGGCACCGCCCACCCCTTGCTGCCCAAAGGCACACCATACGGCCTCGTGGGCACCAGCAGCTTCTACAAGCGGGAGAGCGCTCCCGGCAAGGGCAGCAGCAGTTACAACGGGATGGATGTCTTCAATACCTCCGAGAACGATCAGAGCAGCAACTGGGGATGGCAGGGAGCGGACGACGGGCGCTATACGAACAGCGAAATTTTCGCCGTACGCATCCTGGCCATGGAGCCTAACAGCCACCGCAGTTATGGCCCGCACCTTGGCGGCCCCTCGAATGACGGGAATCACTTTGTGAGCCACGCCCGTGAACGCCTCCGCATTCTTGGAGAGATTCCCCTGCGCAAAAAGAACACCGACGGTACGCCGGTGCTCGATCCCGAAGGAAATCCGGACACGAGCTTCACGGCGATCATCCCCGCAGACACGCCCTTCACGTTTCAAACCATCGACAAGGACGGCCTGGTGCTGAACATGGCACAGACATGGCATCAGGTGCGCCCGGGAGAGGTGCGCACCAACTGCGGCGGCTGCCATGCGCACAGCCAGTTGCCGCTGGGGATTGAAAACACCGCCGCAGGCAAGCCGGGTTATCAGCCGGTGAATCTCACGGAACTGATGTCATGGCTGACGAAGGATGCCTCCGGCGAAACTGTGGTGCAAAACCGCCCGGCGGGTGCCGTGAGTGTCGAGTTTCTTCGCGATATCCGTCCGATTCTAGACCGCAGTTGCATCGCCGCCTGCCATACGAAGACTGTAGCGGCTCCTGCGGGCAATCTTGTGCTGGATGACCGTACAGTCAGTAACTTCCGCCCAGGTGACTATGCACGTCTGGCCAGCGATACCGCCGCACAGTGGGGACACAAGCCGGTCATTTCCAATAAGACCTGGCGTCAATCCAATGCCAGCCGCTATGTGCGCAAGTTCCAAAGTCGCCGGAGCCTGCTCATCTGGAAGATCTTCGGCCGCCGTCTCGACGGATGGACGAATGCGGACCATCCCACGGAATCGGTGCCCGGTGACGCCTCCACGCTGCCCGCCGGCGCGAGCGCCAATAATGCGGACCTCGACTACACAGGCGACATCATGCCCCCGCCGAACAGCGGCGTGCCTCCCCTCACCGAAGACGAAAAGATGCTCTTCGCCCGCTGGGTCGATCTGGGATGCCCGCTCAATTCCGGCACCGGCACAGACGCTGACTATGGCTGGTTTACTGACGAACTGCCTCCCACGCTCACTGTCAGCAGTCCTGTTCCCAACAAGCATGTGGCTCCCCTCACCGAGATACGAGTGGGCGTCGCCGACGCCAACTCCGGCATCCAGAGCGGCTCACTTTCCATCAAGGCGGGTTTCACGGTGAATGGCGCCGCTCCAGGCACCGAACTCGTCAGTCAGGGCAGTTTTGTCAGTCCCGGCATCTTCGTCATCCCGCTGCAAAGCCCCATCCTCACGCTCGATACGACGACTCTCAGTGTCAGCGTGCTCGACGTGCAGGGCAACAAATCCGAAACCACCGTGCGCTTTCGCGTCCGCCCTCCGGAGATCAGCCTCTACAAATGCGACGCGACCGAGATCGCTTTGCGTCGCCTCACCCTTCATGTGAAGGACGACTTCCCAGACGCCCCGCACCGCGTCACCGCCACAGAAGACCTTTCCTCCCTCGTATGGACTGAATTGAATCTCATTGGCACCGTCCGGCAGGATGACCTCTATCAACTGAAAGTGGAAATCCCCGCCCTGTTTGCAAACCGGTGCTTTTTGAGAGTGGAGAGGTGAGGTCCGGGGCAATCGCCGCCGGAAAGATCCTCCGGAGTGGAAGCCGTCAGGACAGCGGGTCCTGCGCTGCACCGCTGTCCTCGATCATCTCGCAACTCAACATCAGGTCACCGTCAAATTCGAAATTCCCCACGAACTTTCTGCGGGCGGCGAGGAGGTGAAACCAGTACCGGTCGTCCTCCCACATTTCTTCATAGGGGATGGCATTCACCGGCGTCCAGAGCGGTGTGGCTTCTTCGGTTTCGAGAGGGGTGCCGGTGAAGAAGTCACTGCGGAAAACGTGGCAGAGGAGTCCAAGCCCATCGGTGAACTGGAAGCGAAGGAGACCGTATTCCTCGACGTTCTCCGCCTGGATGCAGAGTTCCTCCCTGGTTTCCCGGACGGCACACTGAGCCGGCGTTTCGCCAGGATCGATTTTGCCGCCTGGGCCGTTGATCTTGCCAGCTCCGAGGCCGCGCTTTTTGCGGATGAGGAGCACCTCGTCCCCATGGAAAACAAAAAGCAGCGTCGCCGTCATCTGCGGCTCCCAGGCAGTCCAGTCAATTTGCGGCCGGGGAGGAGTAGAGAGAGAGCGGGACACGGAAAAAGAAAAAGACCGCCTAACTCAGGAAGGAGCAGACATATTCGCAGATACCCTTCTGGACGGAAACGGTGAAGCCGCTTTTGGCCGGCACATCGAACTGGCTGCCGGGACCATAGGTATTCTTCTCCGTCTGCCCGTCGAGCACCACGGAACATTCCCCGGCCACGATCTCCATGCGCTCGGCCGCATCGGTCCCGAAATGATACACTCCATCATAAATCAATCCCAGCGTCTTCTTTTCGCCGCCGGGAAACAGCACGGTGTGTGAAACCACCCGTCCGTCGAAATAGATGTTCGCCTTCGTGTGGACGGTGACGCTGGAGTAGGATTCGGCTGCCATGGTTATTTGAAGGATTTTGCGAAGTCGTCCTGGGAGATTTTCCGGGGAGCGGTGGGTTTTTTCACATGGGTGGAGGTATCGATCTTATCCTGAAGCGCGGCGGCATATTCCGCGCTGTTCATCGGCAGAGTGATCGGACCTTTTTTCCATGTGGAAAGGAGAATGGCATTGGCGAGTTCGATGGAACGGATGCCCTCCGCCGCAGGCGCGATGAGTTCCTCTCCGTAGAGGATGGCATTGGCGAAGTTCTGCAGCACCTCATTGTGCGTCGCTCCGCCCGTATCCACCGGCACGTCGACCGACCAGCATTCCGGTTTGGCAAAACCGGCACCGCTTTCCGCGCTGAACTGACTCATGGGCGTGCGGTTGCGCTGGAAGCGAAGCGTGCGGCCCTCCAGAGTGAGCATGCCCCGCTCGCCGCTGATTTGCAGCAGATTGCGGCCCGGCGCCTCGCCGGTGCTGGTGATAAAGCTGGCGTGCATGCCGCTGTCATACCGGAAGTAGGCGGTCACGTCGTCCTCCACCTCGATGTCATGATACCGCCCGAACTGGCAGAACCCTGACACTTCCTGGGGCATGCCAAAGAGCCACTGGAAGAGGTCCA
>DATAIE010000845.1:0-4612 GCA_036262875.1 Verrucomicrobiales bacterium | reverse complement strand
CCACGCAGCCGCCGGCTCCGAGTGTCACGATCAATGTCTGAGTCGCCGCAAGCTCGAGTTTGGAGGCGGCCACCCGGATGCTCTCTGTGTTTGAAGAACTGATGACTTCCGAGGTGAGCGCTTCGACCTCAGTTTCATTGACGACGAGGCAGTCGGTTAGCGCAAGGATCGAACGGATGGATTCAGCCGGTGCAGGCGCGGCATTCAGGAGGCATGTCGCCCCCTTGCGCCTTGCCTTCCGGAAAAAGCCCTCCACAGCGGGAACGGGAATTTCGAGCTGGGCCACGCAAATATCTCCAGGTCCGATCAACGATTCGTCGATATCAGCATCGGTGAAACGGGCGTTGGCAGCGGGAATGATCACGATCGTGTTGTCCTCCTGAGCCAGGGTGATCAATGCGGTGCCGGTAGCCTCCGCCGGGTCTGCGGTGATGAAGGTCCGGACTCCGCACGCTTTCAATTCCTGCACCAGTCTGTCTCCGAAGGGGTCGCTGCCCACTTTCCCTAACAGCAGCGTTTGTCCGTTTTCCATGAGCCGGGCTGCGGCTACCGCCTGATTGGCTCCTTTGCCTCCCAAATTGAGCTGCAGGTCACTGCCGGCTACCGTTTCACCGGCTCTCGGGTGCCTCGCCGTCCGGGCGACAATATCGATATTGATGCTGCCGGCGACGATGATCTGCTGCGTCCGAAAATTGCCGTTCATTACGCATGGATATCAAACAATCAGGTCTCAAAACGCAAATCCAAACGTAACGTGCAGCGCCCCGGAGGCCTCGCCGGCCCGCGGTGAGGGGTTGAAGCCATAGTCTACGCGGAGCGGACCGACAGGCAGCGCATAGCGGAATCCAAGACCATAGGCATAACGGAGATCCTCCGGCATGGCGAAAAGGTTGTCACCGTCCCGGCTGAGGCTGCCGGCGTCGGCGAAGACGGCGATTTCAAGATTGTCGATGATTTCGTAGGAGAACTCCAGATTGGCCGCATGCATGAGCGTGCCGCCCAGTGGCGTGCGGCCATGAGAGAGAGGGCCCAGTTCCTTTTCCGCAAAACTCCGCACGGTGCTGGCACCCCCGTTGAAGAGACGGGAATCGATGGGCAGGCGCTCTATTCCGTCGGGAGCGTTGATGGCGCTTGCCTGGACATTGGCGGCCACCCGGAATTTCTTCGAGAACGGGTGATAAAACGAGAACCGGAAATCGGTGCGGAGGTAATTGATATCCGCGATCCCCGCCTCGAAGGCCAGGCTGGTCATCCAGCCGCGGTGAGGGAGCACGGGATTATCCCGGTGATCAAAGCTCAGCGTGCCACCCACGGCCGTGGTATTGTAGGCTCCGGGCCCCAGTTCATCGGCGGTGAGCGATCCTGAACTGGCACTGTCGGCAGATACCGATAGATAGGTGCTCGCGGCGAAGCGGCGGGTGAACTGCCGGGACAGAGCGGTACGCAATTTCAGGGAATCGTGGGTATAGTCATAAAGGGAAATCGTTTGCGCGGAGAGTTCCGTATCCAGCGAGTAGGCAGAGCCGAAAATGGCTGGATCGATCAGGCGGATGCTTCCTCCAAAACCGGCTTCGTAGCCGGCCTTGAGGCGCAGTGTGTCGCCGGTGTTCCAGATATTTACGTGACGCCACTCGGCCCCGAGGATGGCTCCTTTCAGTGTTTCGTAGCCTCCATAGATGCCCAGTGTGCGCCGGGGACCCTCCTGTCCGGTGATGCGCAGGGCGAGAGTGGCATCGGTTTCACTGGTGACCACGGGCTCCACATCCAGCCGGGTCACTGTTCCCGTATCCATCACGCGTCGCTGCATGAGGTCCAGAGCAGAGGTGGACCAGACCCGGCCTGCTGCAGGACGATAGCCTGCGGTGATCACCCGCCGCGCTCCGCGTGAGAGTTCCGGGCCGGGCTCGACTGACGTTACGCGGTAAACCGGCCCTGCCGCCACGGTGAAGACCACCGGAATTTTCCCGCCGCCGGGACGCAGTTGGAAAGCTGCGGTTACCTTTGCCGCGAAATGGCCAGTGCTCTGAGTCGCCGTCGTGAGCTTTCCCCGCAACTCCTCCACCTTTACTTCACTAAACGGCAGGCCAGGCATGGCGGAGGCCTCTTTAAGAAGTTCTTCCGATTTTCGCGGCTGGTCGCCCACGATCGTGACTTCGCCGAACAGCGAACGCGGTCCCTCGTGGGCTGTGATCCTGATGTCCGTGCGATTTCCGCCCGCCCTCACAAATACAGGCGGATCAACCCTCGCGCTGAGATAGCCTTTCGATTGCAGCAGGCGCTGCACCAGCCCTGCGCCGTCGTTGATCTCGGACTCTACGAGGGGCACATCGTTTCCGAGTTTGCCGAGCCGCTCCTTTGTGGGGCGGAGAAGATAGTCGTGCAACTCCTCCTGCGAAAGTTCATCGGTGCCTTGCGCCTTGATATCGCCCACTTTTTCCCGCTCGCCCTCGATGGCGGTCAGAACGGCCACGCCGCCCACGATGTTCCACTCCACCACTGCCGTCCGGTATCCGAGCTGGCGGTATTCCTTTTGCAGGAAAAATGCCAGATCGTCCGCAAGAGGCGGTGAAGCGGTGGTGTCCTTCACCAGAGAAAGCTGCAGGTCGATCACGGGACGCAGTGATTTCCACGGGCCGTCCGATGCGCCCTCCATGCGTACCTTCACGCCGTTCCGGTCGATGGTGCGCAGCTGCAGCGCCTTGTTGGCAGCGGGTGCAGACAGGCAGGTGCCCAGCAGCACCGCGGTGATGAGGGGACGCAGGGTCATCGGAAACGTATCAGATAGTAGAGCAGTCCGCGAAAGGAGCCCGTCTGGTTGAATGAACCCACGGCCTGCAGGTTCTTGTTGATCTCATACACGGCGGAGACACTTCGCGAGCCGCCGGAACTGTTGAGCGGGGAAAAGCTAAAGGAGAGCCGGGGCGGCTCCGCGTCCAGTTTCGTCTGCCCCGCTTTTTTGAACAGCTTGCGGTAGGCCTGACTGAGGACCAGAAACGCCGCGCGATTGGCTGCCTCCCCCTGGCTGGAACGGAGGTCCCCGGAAGTGCTGCCTGTTGCGAGCAGGGTCGCGATTTCCCCTTCCGACAACGGGGGGCTGGACGTGAATCGAAGCTTTGGATTCAGGGCCGGCCCATAGGCATTCAGCGTCACCTGGTAGTTGTTGATGAACGAGTCCCCCTGGACATCGAGTTGCGGTTCAAAGGGTTTGTCCTTTGAAAAAATGACATCGCCGCGGGATATGGTCATGCGGCTGAATGGAAGGCGGACGCGGGCATCCTGGAGCACCGCTTTGCCCTCCAGCACCGGCTTTGCACCCGTGCCCGTGACGCGCAGATTGCTCACCACTCCGCCGTTCAGCACGTTGCCGAGAAGACGGACGGGGTCGCGTGTGACGATGTCGATTCCCAGCGTCCACTTGTCGAAGGGCGGGGGCAGGGCAGGCGCGGAGGACTTGCTCACCGTGACGGAGGGAGGCGCGGGCGGTAATTGGTTGGGCAGGGAGAGGGGCAGAAACTCGATCTCCTTGAACACACGCCCCCGCACCAGTTCCACCCGGCCGGTCACGGAAGCCTGGCTCAGACTGCCCCGGCAAACAATGTCGCCGTCCGCCCGCATGGAGATGGATTCATCCCGCAGGATGAGGGCCTCTTTGGCGCTGAGAGTGGCGTCGATCTTTGGATTGGCGGCGTCTGTCCAGTCGATGGCTCCGCGGGCAGTGATATTCCCGCCCGCCAGGAGGGCCCCCGCTTCCTCGATATAAACCCGTTTGCCGTCGAATCTGACATTCAGTTTCACATTGCGCGCATCGGGCACATCGTCCTGAACGAAGGCAATGGAGGTAGCATCGGCCCGCAGGTTTCCCGTAATGTTAGGCCTTGCCGCTGTCCCCGTGACCTTGGCCGTCAGACCCACGCGTCCCTTCACTGAAGAAATGACCGGGACGAATTGCTTGAGAACATTGAGATCGGAATCCGGCAGCGTCACCGTCGCATCGAGCGGTGCGTTCATGAGCGCCCGCGGGTCCTGCAATACCTTTTGCATATCCAGCGGGAGGCTGGCGGCGGCATGCAGTGGCTGGAGGGGCTTTTGAGTTACGTCCACTTTTGCCTCCAGCTTGCGGTCCTTGAGGGTTAAGGTTACCGTTCCGTCCGCGGGCACGATCTTTTGTTTCATCTCCGGCATGGCGACTCCCTGCAGTTTCAGGGATATCTCCGCCGAGGGGTTAAGCAAAGAGCCAGTGATAGCCACCTCGGCATTCACTTTTCCTTTGGCCTGCGGCTTTTGCCCCGCGGTGCGTGCGGCCTCTGCGAGGTCCATGTCTTTCACAGACAGGTGAACATCGATGTCCTTTGCGGCGGACACCGGGCCGGCGGGTCCTTCTTTCTGAGCAAAGTCCAGCGGCACCTTCAGATGTCCCTCCACCGGGGGCAGTTTACCGGCGTTGACTCTCACAGAGGGCACTTCCACGTAATCCTCTGTGACCGTAAAGGGAGCGGTGATTTTGAACTGTCCCATCGCCAGCTCCAATTCGCTCACGTCTGCTCTGCGCCCGGTGTGCGCCGTCTTCATGGAGAGCATCATCGGCTCTTTCATCCCCTCCAGTTTTACTCCT
>DATAIE010000844.1:0-2756 GCA_036262875.1 Verrucomicrobiales bacterium | reverse complement strand
CTCATTATCGAGGACGAAGCCGCTCTGGCCCAGGCGCTGCGCACCGCCTGCGAACAGATGGGCCATTTCGCAAAAGCCGTCGCCAATGCCCGCGCCGGTCTGGAGCAGGCGCAGCAGGCCGCCGGATCCCTGCGGCTCATCGTGCTCGACATTGGCCTGCCGGACCGCAGCGGACTCGATCTTTTACCCGAACTGCGGCGTTTGCTGCCGGCGGTGCCCGTGCTCATCATCACTGCCCACGGGAGTCTCCAAAATGCGGTCGCTGCCCGTCAGCAGGGAGCCGCGGAGTATCTCGTGAAACCCCTGGATCTGAGCGCTTTCGAGCAGGCGGTGACCGGGCTGTTCCGGCAATCCGCGGTGACTGCGGACGCCAGCCGCGGAGAAGATGCCCTGCCGGTCCTGACAGGTTCCAGCGCCGCCATGCAGCCGGTGTTCAAAGCCATCGCCCATGCCTGCACATCCACCGCACCTGTGCTTCTGCGCGGCCCGAGCGGCAGCGGCAAGACGCTCGCGGCGCATGTCATCCATGCGCACAGCAGCCGGGCCGCCAGGCCGTTCATCACCCTGGTCTGCGGCGATCTCCCTCCTGCGGGCGAACCGTTTGCAGGCAAATTGCTTGAGCAGGCGCGCGGAGGCACCCTGCTGCTCGATGAGGTCTGCGACCTGCCGTCTGAATTTCAGGCGCAACTCCTCCGCCTCGTGGAAAATCAAGCACCGGCCTCCGGCTCAGGCCAGAGCCCGGACGTTCGCATCATCGCAGCCACCCATCGCGATCCCGCCGGGGAAGCCGCCGCGGGGCGTTTTCGCAAGGACCTCTATTTCCGGCTGAATGTAATCGAAATTTCCCTCCCTGCCCTGCGCCAGCGGATGGATGACATCCCGGCTCTGGCGCAGGTCCTGCTGGCGCGAATCGCTCCCGGGCGGGAGTTGCAACTCGCACCGGAAACCCTCACCCGGCTTACCTCCTGGGACTGGCCAGGACATGTCCGGGAACTGCGCAACGCGCTGGAACACGCGGCCTCCGTTTCCTCCGGCCCCCTCCTCCTTCCCTCTCATCTCCCTCCTTCCCTCCGCGGCGGTCCTGACAGCGCGGCCATCGACCGCCGTCTCCACAACGCCCTCGCTGCGTGGATCACTGCACGGCTGAAACGGCCTTCGCCCACCTATGACGTCCTGCACGACGAACTGGAAAGCCGCCTTCTTACCGTTCTTCTCCCTCATTTTGAAAACCGCCCCACCCGTCTCGCCGCGGCTCTCAAAATGAATCGTAATACACTTCGCAAGCGCCTCGGCCGCGACCTGCCCGTGGAAAATTGAGAGCCATTCATCCTCCCCTGGCCCTATGGAACGGGATCAACCGCCGTCACTGACCGCGCCTCGGAGGAGAAGATTTTCCATTTCCCGTCATCCTTGCGCAGGGTGTGCGTGCCCGTCGTCCGGTTGTTGCTGAAAGCCGGACCCGATATCTTTTCTGTCAGTTGAACGAAACTGACTTTTGCCTCGTCCTCCGTAATCGTCACGGGCTCGATCTTTTCGAGCGTGGTGCGGAGATCATATTTTTCGAAGAGATCGATCACCTGGTCTTTGGTTGTTCCGTATCCCGGATTGTCTCGATGGATATAGCTCATGTAGAGATCCACATCCTCCTTGTTGAGGGCCTTTACCTGCTCGCGGACTGCCTCCTCGACCGCGGGCCAAATCAACGCCGTATCCTTGACTACGACGGCACCCTTGTTAGTGACAGTCACTTTCCCCGCATCATTGTCTTTCACCGCGACCACTTTCCCGTCTTTCGTTTCCACGATCACCTCCGGTTCCCGGTTACAGCCGGAAAGGAGAAGAAGACTCATAAAAGGCAGCAGAAAGGGGCTCGTTTTCATGGGAATAAAAGCAAAATGAATCCCTTCACGCCGGCATAATACGTGCCGGTATTTCGCCCCGGGAACTGCGCGGCGAACCGGTCAATTTGCAGCACCCTGATTTCTTCCTGCCCTGCATATTGCCCTGAAATGGAAGGAAGGCGGGAAGAGCGGTAATGGCATCGTCCATGCAAGCCCCCAAGTTCAAAGGAAAACACCGGTTCTCCTGTTTTCAATCTCAACACCTGACAACTATGAACACTGTCGAAAATCCTCTCACGCCCGTGCTTCCTCCTGAAGTCGATAAACATGATCCTGTCACAGGAGCTCCTCATTACCATCCTGTGGCCTCAGGCACGGGTGCCGCCGCCGGCGGGGCGCTGGGAGCCGTGGCGGGAGCAGTAGGCGGTCCAGTGGGTGCCGCCATCGGCGCCGCCGTGGGTGGCCTTATCGGAGGTCTCGTCGGCAAGAGCGCCGCGGAGGGTTACGATGAAGGCTATTGGCGCACGGTCTATCCCACAGAGCCTTATTACTCCTCCAGTCATTCATTCGAAGACTACAATCCGGCTTATCGTTACGGAGCGGAATCCTATACCGTGCACCGTGGAAAAAGTTTCGATGATATCCAGGAGCAGCTTGGCAGAGACTGGGAGAAAAACCGGCATGGCTCGCGGCTTACCTGGGATCAGGCGCGAGCCGCCGCGAAACGCGCCTATCACCGTGTGGCAAGTCCCGGGGATGGTGATGACGACACCGGCCTTCCGCGCTGAGGAGGCCGCGCTTGCGCGGGACGCAGGAATGACTATCCCTTGATGGTCATTCCGCCATGAAAGTTCCCTTCCTGGTATTTGCAGTCCTGCTTGCCGCCCGCCTGCCGGGCGCGACGGCCGGGGAAGC
>DATAIE010000843.1:0-18091 GCA_036262875.1 Verrucomicrobiales bacterium | reverse complement strand
AGATCACGATCCGCGACTCCATTGGCAATATCATTCAGGATTTTGAATTTGATGACGATCCCCTCGCAGGCTGGCCCGCGCAGCCGGACGGCAACGGCGTCTCTCTCGAAGTGGTCTCCACCGCCGGCAATTACGCCAGCGGACTCAACTGGCAGGCCGGTTCAGACCAGGGCGGTTCCCCCGGCCATCCAGGGGCCGGGCCTGACAGCGATGGAGATGGATACACTGACCGGATGGAGCAGATCGCCGGCACCAATCCCGCCAGCGCCGGAGACTTCCCCGTTGTGACGGCGCAGTTGGGCGCAAACGGCCAGAAGCTCTCGATGACCGTCCAGCCGGGGCGTGTCTATCACGTCGAAACCTCGCCGGCGCTGGGCACGCCGTCGTGGACACGGCGGAGTTCCTACACCCATCCCGCGGCTTCCGCGGCGCAGGTGAAGGAGTTCACGGCGAACGATCCACCCGTCGCGGGCACCACCCGGCAGTTTTATCGCATCGTGGTGGAAATGGCTCCGTGACCCCGGGTCATTTCTTCTCCGCCAGCCACTGCACGGCATCGATGATGACGTACCCGTCTGTGGCCTCGTTCGACACTTCCACCGAGCCATGGCGGTCGAACTCCCACGTCCCCAGCGAGACGAACAAGCCGTCGATTTCAGGAGCCTTCCGTTCATTCAAGGTCGCCTTTTGAGTGCCCGCGATGTGTTTGACGGCCACCGGTACATTGCTGGCACGGTTGGGTAGCGCGGTGTAGGCGATCCGCACCTCATACCGGCCGGGGGAGGGGAGGGCTGCTTTGAAAATGGCCCGCTGCTGTCCCTTGCCGGTATTTCCGTCATGCGCATAGCCGCCGCCAACGAAGGGCGAGGCCGTGCTGCTGTCCGTGGCAAATCCCGTCTTTTCGGCTTCGGCGTCGTCCACCACCACTCCAGGAAGTTTGTCCTTCGCGATGCCTGGCTTCTTTTCAGGCGCGGCGGGTGAAACAAAATCCAGCACCTGTCTGTCCGCCAGCAGCCGGGCCTTCAGCTTCCCGCGGTCGACGTTTTGCACGCTGGTTCCCGACCCGATGGCCAGCGAGGCGGCGGTGGCGGCGCTTTGTCCGAGGACCATGAAAACCGGCTCCATGCGGATACTGCCGTAGGCGATGTGAGAGGCACTCAGGCAAACGGGCACCAGCAGGTTTGTGCATTCCGCCGCCTTTGGGCACAGGCTGCGGTAGCTTACCGGATAGGGCCGGGTTCCCGTCTGGATGTCACCCTCGTTCAGCACGCGACCGTCTTTGGTGACGTAGCGCTGCGTGTTGTGGGAGTCCATATTGTAGGCACCCATGCCGGCGGAGTCGTCGACGACCACGGCCCGGGTGCAGTTCCGTTCGGACATGACGTATTCACCGGTCATGCGGCGGGCCTCGCGAATGTAGAGCTGCCGCGGCCAGTGATTGTTATCGGTAAATTCGTCCTTCGCGGGCGACAGGCGCGTGAATTCGGCCCGGATTTTCTCCGGCACCCTGGGATGATTGGCCAGAGTCCACATGAGCCCCATTTGATAGTCATAGTGCTCCTTCAGAATGCGCTCCCGCGTGGCATAGTCACCGTCGGGGAAATCGTAGTTCATCCCGATGTTATCGGTGCTGAAAGCGAAGTTATTGTTCGTATCCGTCTTCCGGTTCGGCAGCCAGACCGGATTCCATGGAGAGCGGAGATCGCCGGCCTCAAAATTGCGCAGCAGCAGTTCGTAACGGAGTGGATCGTAGTTTTCCGGCTTGTGCCACGGCACCCGGTTTTCGGGAACATCCGTGGTGCACATCCGCAAATTGTAGGTCTGCACCCGTTTGTCGCCCTCTCCGTCGATGCCTGGCTCACCCGCCTGGATGCCCGGCAGGAGGCCGCTGGCAGGGTCTCCCGGTTTGCGATAGGGATCGGGTGATTTGGTGAACTGATGTTTGGTGGCGCGTGCAGTCTGAATCCCGTTGAGTGTCTCTCCGTAGGTGGCGTTGGACTCCCGTCCCACATGATAGCTCACCCCCGCCTTTGCCATGAGGTCGCCTTCGTAGGTGGCATCGATGAACATCTTTCCCGTGAACGTCCGCCCGCTTTCCATGCGGATCGCGGTAATCCGCGTCCCCTCTTTTTGAACCCCGCCTTTCAGGTCCAGCCGTTCGCTGAAAATGACCGGCACCTTTGCCTCCTTCAGCATCGCATCATACACTTCGGTGGCGGCATGGGGCTCGAAGGTCCACATCGTTTCCTCGTCCGCGGCATTGCCGTGGGGTCTTCCGGCAAAATACTTCTCACGGGTTTCCTGCTTCCAACGCTCCGGCTGGCGGTAATACTGCCAGATGCGGTGATAGAATTCACGAGAGAGTCCTCCAATGGCCTGTTTATTGCCAATATCCGTCGCGCCCAAACCTCCTGTGGTCAGCCCTCCAACGAACTTAGTGGGCTCAATGATCACTGTGCTGTGCCCCATCGCCGCCGCCTGAATGCCCGCCGCGACGCCGCCGGAAGTGCCCCCATAGATTACGATGTCGTACTGATCCGCCGCCCGGCTGGAAAAAGGGAAAAACGAAATGGCGGCGAGGCTGAGCGGGATGGTGCGAAGATTCATAAGAGAAAGATTGCTGCGCGACGAAAGGCCGCGCCTCACAATTACTCAAGATCCAGCCTGCACGAATGCGCGGAAAATCCGGCTCCAAAGGCGGTGAGCCAGAGCGGATCGGTCACTCCGGATGTCAGTGCGCGATGGAGAGCGATGAGCACGCTGGGGCTGCTCATATTGCCGCAGTCACGCAGCACGGCTTCCGCTTCCTCCAGCGGATGTCCTGGCAGTGCGGCGCGCAGGGCGTCGAGTACATCGCGTCCGCCGGAATGAGCGATGATTCTCGTGTTCGCCTTCATCGCGGCGGCATCTGCATCGTAGAGTTGTTTTACCGCGGCAGCGGCCAGGCCGGGAACGGAGCGGTGCAACTGATTGCGCAGGCGTCCCCCTGCATTCACAAACCGGATTCTCTCACGGTATTCCGGCTGATGCAGAGAGCGGAATCCACTGGCCCGCCACCCCGTGGCAGCGTTTTCTTTCCTCCCGCGCCAGAGCGTGGCGCAGGCTCCGTCGCCGAACAGGCACAGGCTGATGAGCACTCCCGGATCGTCGTCCACATAGAAAGCGGCGGAGCAAATCTCCACTGCGATGACGGCAGCGGTGGCCCCGGGATTGGCTGTTAGGAATTCACTCGCGGTGCGAAGGGTGGGAATCGCCGCGCCGCACCCCAGGCCCACCACATCGTGCAGAACGGCATCCGGCCTCAGGTTCAGCACTTCCGCGACGTGGCTGGTGACGCCTGGACAGAGGTAGCCGGTGCAGGTGCAGATGAAAAGCGCGTCCACTTCCTCCGCTCTCACGTTGCTGGAATCCATCGCGGAGGACAGCGCCTCTGCCGCCAGCGCCGGGGCCGCCTTTTCGAACAGCGCGGCGAGATCATGCGGTGCTGCCGCCAGCAGTTGAGCGGTGTCCCTGGACCAGGCATAACGCCGGTCGATGCCACTGTCTCCGCTGAGAACCTTTTCCAGAATCGAACGCGAACGGGGACGCAGTCCATCCCAAACCGCCGGCAGCTTCAGCAGCGCGAGTGCTTCAGATTGAGTGACGCAGTTGTCCGGCCATGCGGGCGAGATGGAATGGAGATACATGAAGAGGGAGGGTCAGCGCAGCCTGCGGAACAGCCACTGCCAGGGGAGCAGTCCGCTGCCGGCGAGAAAACTCAAGGCCGCTTGCCCGCCTGGCCGCAGCAGCAGCGGATGCAGCCAGGAGGCCCAGCGCAGCCGGCGGCTGAATTTTTTTCGCAATGTCAGCCTGGCCGTTCTCACTGTTTCGCCCCATGAGAGGCGACCGGCGGACCATGCCGCAAGGCTGGGTGCCGTCTCCAGGGCTTCCTGCATGGCCATCGACACACCATGTCCTGCAAAGGGCGGAATGATGGCGCAATGATCCCCGAGGGCGAGTGTTTCCGGCGGATGCGGCTGCCAGCCGGTGAGAAAACGGGAAACCCCGCAGCGTGACGCCTCCACGGGTTGCGCTGCATCCAGCCTGTCCGCCAGTAACGGAAGGCCGTTCGCCCTCAGGCGATCCGCCAGCGTTGCAGAGGAAAGGCGGCCCAGTGATGCCGGGAGAAGAGCGCACACATTCGCAGTGCCGTTCTCCACCCGTGCAATTCCCGCATAACCGCCGCGGCCCAGATGCATCTCCAGCCCGGCCTCCATGGGGAGATGCAAGTAATGCGCCTTCTGCGCCAGCCAGGGACCTTCCGCCGCCACCGGACGCCCCGTGGCCATCACCCACCCGCCGGTCTGCTCCGGCAGGCTCACCCGGTTCCCGCATTCCAGAGTGCCGCCGGCTTCGGTTAGGCGCGCAGCCATCGCGGCATCGAGCCGCCAGCGGGAGAGACCGCGGGCCGGCACGGGCAGGGGACGGTGGAGCAGCAGGCGGTCGCCGCGGAACCAGGCCATGTCGGAGATGGCCCCGCCACCGGCCAGCACATCCGCGAGTCCCAGCCGTTCGAACTCCGCCGGACCGGCTCCGGAAATGAACTCTCCGCACAGGCGGTGGCGCGGATAGACTCCCGCCTCATGCACACACACCGGCACCCCTTCGCGCCGGAGCGCGAGTCCCAGTGCGAGACCAGCCACGCCCCCTCCGGCGATGTTTACAGTATGCATTTCGGTCGGTTGTTCCGCACGGCAACGAAACGATACGCGCCCAGCCAGGTCTCAGACGCGTCACTGCGCCACTGCCCGGGATCGAGGCCGATCGCCCCGGATAACTCTTCCCCGCGGAATCCCGCCCGGATACTCACGGTCATATCATGGCGGGTCACAGGGTGAAGAATGGGGAATAAAAGACGTCCCTGCCAAACGTGGCGTTCACGGCGGCACGGCTCGCAGGCGAGAATGGTGTGGCACGCTGGGAGCAATTCTCCCAGGCGGTGCAATTCCTCATCACTGAAATGGTGCAGCACCAGATTGGCAACGAGGACAGTGGCTTGGCTCAGTGGCTCCGCAGCACTCCCGCTCCACACGTCCGCCTGATGCCACACGGCCTCCACAGGCCAGCCGGCGGGGCGCGGAGCGCGGTCGATGGCATGATAGCGCGGGGCCAGTGACGGCGTCCGCCGGCATGCCTGCTGCGCGAACATTCCATCGCCCGCTCCGATTTCCAATATCAATCCGTTGCCAGGGACCTCAGCCAGTTGCCTCACCAGCCACCGGAAGTTTCCCATCATTCTGTTCACCATTCGCAGGTTGCGCCGGCTTGCCACCGCTCCGGGGTCTTCGGCTGGGAGGGAGTCCAGCAGTTCAGGAACTAGGACACGCTTCATGGAAAGGAGCGTGTACTACTTCAGCGCCTTTTTCCGGAATGCCTCGGGCAACCCCGTCCACAATTCGCCCAGCGCTTTTTCCATCGCCGGTTTGTCGATGGATTCGGCCAGTTCCCATGGTTCGAGGTCATTGATGGTGGCGGAGAGTCCGAATACGAGGCCGGTGGAGTTGCCGTCATGCTGATACAGTACCACAGAGAGGACGTTGTCCTTTTTCAGGCTGCCGAGTGCCTGACGGCTGATCTTCAGAGTACGCCATTGCAATGCTTCGGTGTCGCTAACCATGTCTTTCGCACGGATCGATTCGGTTACTTCCTCCTCCGGCAGATTGTTTGTCTGGATTTGCTTCCCGTTCAGAAAAATTGCGACTCCGTCTCCGCGCATCAGTTCCAGCGTAATCGAGTGGACACTCTCCGGGTTTTTCAGGCTGAACTTCGTCCGAAACGCCATGACCTCCGGAATGGTGCCGATCTTCGTCCGGAGATTGCCCTCGGCAATGCCGGTGCCCAGCGGCCCCGGGCCGGATTTCCACGCCGAATCATCATAGTCGGGACCCATCCAGGACTTGAAGTTCTGGATGCCTTCGAAATAGCGCCATACACCGTTACGCGGCACGGCTTCGACGGCCACCGTGTCGTCGCCGGTCGCCTCACGCGCTTCACGCAGAGCCTTGGTGGCGCGCGCCAGAGACTCGGCGTTTTTGGGGCTTCCCGAGAAAATCCTTTCGCTGATCAGAAACGCGGCTTCGCGGCATCGCAGGGCCCCCGTTTTGTTGCCGGCCGCTTCAAACTTGTCAGCGATGAGCGTATAGGCATTGGCGACCGCCTTGCGAGACTCCGGGGATTCCGGTTCGGCGGCAATCGTTTTTGCAACGAGGGCGACGACGGCCGGGGCACCGCCGCTGCGCCATGCGACGCCTTGTCCAATACGGTTGCGGGCCAGCAACACCTGCGATTTCAGGACCGATCCCTCTTTGGTGGCATCGAACTCCTCTTCAGGGATTGCGTTGAGGACGGCCAGCGCCTCATCCATCCGCTCCAGGCGCTCCAGCACTTCACTCCGGGTAAGGGCCAGACGGGTCCGCGCCGCCCGTGCCTCCTTCGGCATTTGCGAGGCGGCTTTGTCCAAAAGGGAAAGCGCTTCGGCCGGTTTACCTGCATCTGCCTGGAGCACCGCCAGTTCCTGCGCAGTTCTTCCGTCCCGGGGATGCCGTTCCATGAGGGCCGGGGCCTGCGCCAGCACGTCTTCAGACCGCAGCCAGTGACGCTCGATGAGCGTGCGCAGTGTTCGCGGGTATCCTCCCGTCTCGAACGGCCAGGCAGCGGTGTTTTGCATCATGCGCAGGACCGTGCGGGACTTCACTTTCTCCGCCTCGGCCTTGTCGTCAGGCCAGCGGAACTTCAGGCCCTCCAGTGAATCGACCGTCGCCCCTTCGATTTCCTTCACTGCTTTCTTTCTGGCGGCATCCGGAAGGTCGGCGACCGCATTTGAAAAATCGGCGGTACTGTCATCCATCGCATCATAGAGGAGTGACCGCAGCACCCTTGCCGGTCCCGCACTTTCAAGGACGTTCTGAGGATCCTGAACGAAGGCGAACTCCCGCCAGATGTCGCGGGCGGCTTTTCGAACGGCGGAGTCAGGACTCACGATAAGCGACGGAGACTCGTTTTGCCAAACGGTTAGCAGGGGACGGGCGGCTTCCCTCACGTAGTAGGAATTGCGCTGACTCACCGAGGCACCGGCGACTTGAATCATGGTTTCCTTCAAAGCGGTGAGGTCCCCTTTGGCTGCGCGTCGCTTGATATACTCCGCAAAGAGTTTTCCCCGGCGGGTGCGCAGGGTGTGATCCTCGACCATTGAGATCGTGCCAAAGGTCTGATTCGCAGCCCATGCGGCCAGCGAACTTTCCACAGACGGCGGTGCAGGGTCCAGAGTGATCAACATTCCCAGCACCCGTTCCTGGATGAGGGGATTGTTGAACCGCTCAGGCATCCGTGCACCGGTTTCCTTGAGCCGCTCCATTCGCAGAGGCGCTTTTCCTTTGAGTTCGCCTTCAGTAATCAGCTTGCTGTCCGGAAGGGAGGCAAAGAGCAGTTCGCCGGCGTATTTTTCATCGTCTCCGGCGAGGCCGGCGACGAATTCCTTTGCCGCTTCCGCCAGCGTTGGCGTCCAGTAAAGTTCATCGAGCGCTTCGGATTCAGCATAGACGGCCTCGCTGCCCGAGCGCAGCAGAATTTGTGCGGCTTCAAAGCGTTTGGCCTTTACCAGTCTGGTCAGCCAGGTGCGGCTGATGTAGTCAGAAGCCGTCGCCAGCAGTTGTTTGAGGAGCGCCTGATCACCGGCGGTCATTGCCAGCGAAAAAGCGGTGGCCGGTGAGAGACTGTCTCTGCTGGAGGGCTGAAAGCCGTAGGTGCCGGAGGAGGAGCGTCCGGAGGACATACGCTGCCATGCTTTCAAAATCTCCAGGGAGGCCGTACGAAATGACTCAGGAGGCTCACTGGAGATGTCCGTATGCAGTTCCGAGAGTGCCGTCACGATGGCATTGCTGTGCGTCTCAGAGACGGGCACAGACTGCCGCCACGCGTCACAGAGCTGCGCGGTTGCCGCACAGCGCAGCGAAGAGACGAATGGAGAGCCTTTTTCCAGCAGGCCTCCGGCGACGCTCAGGCGAACAGACAGACTGAGGGCGGAATCATTGATGAACTGCAAAAGGAGTTGTTGTTCAGGAGGCGGGGCACTCCCCTCCGGAAGCTCCTTCCGCTTCGCCTTCCGGTCTGCGAGTCGATAGCTGCCCAGCAGTGCCGTGGCGAGGTCTTTGAATTCTCCCGTCGCCGTCTGTTCCTCCAGCCACTTGACATCCGCTTCGTCCAAAAGGTCGGACTTGTCCGTAAACAGCACCCGCGCCGCTGCCATGGCTGCGCAGGGATGCATACCCGGCACTGCCGCCAGTTTCGGCAGGAGGACTCGCACGGAGAACTTTGCCTCCGGCTTCTTCGCGCCTTCGGATTTGGGTGTCTTGTCCGCCGGTGGGGTTCCCAGGATACGGAGCATCGCACTCATGGAGGCAGTCACTCCCGGCTTCCACTCCACGGGGAATCCCTCATTCGTTAGGGTTGCGCGCAGAATGAAACCAAGCAGGCGCGCGGCGGCTTCCGGTCCGTCCTCCGGGCCCTGAGGAAAGCCGTTCACCACCGTATAAAGCATCCCTCCGAGCACGCTGGAGTTGTCGCCAAAGGACACGTTGCTTCCCAGTCCCCCTTTCCGGGCATCGGCGAACAGAGCTCGAAGTTTGAGGAATACCTTCACCGCATCATCCGGCTGAGTCCTCGCCAGGGAGGTGAGCATCGGAGTCAGCGGCTGGGAGAACTCGTAGTCTCCCGTCTGCGTTTGCCCCCGCAGGGTTTTCAGGGCGAGAATTTTTGCCACGCGGTCGCCGGTTGCTCCCAGAGAAACCTCCTCCGCCCATTGTCTCGCCGCGCGCATTGCATCCGTCACTTTGCTTTCTGCGAAGCTCTTTCGCCGGGCGGCCACCTCGATCATGCCCGCGATGTCCTTTTGCTGGAACTCCTCCAGTTTTTTGATCTCGTTCAGATGGGCCGCCACGTGCACCAGGACAGCCTCGCCCACGGAGTCTTTTTCGAAAACGAGGTCGATCAATTCAGTGCCAAAGGTGCGCGGTTCCTTTGCGAAAGCCTCACGCAGCTTCTTTTTGTCCGCCCGGCTCATGGCCTGAAGGATTTCGGTGGTAAGACACCGCTGTGAGTTCGGCGACGCAAACGCCATGAATTCCGTCAGGGGAGCGGTGAGGCGGCTTCCGCGAAAATACGCCACCACCTGATCCGCCCCACGGCTGTAAAACGAGGTGTCGGCCAGATTGTAGCTGTATTGGAAAAGCTGGTCCTGCTGCACGGTCTCGCGTCCATAATAGACAAATTCCCGCATGTAGGTCTCCGCAGCCGCAAGGACGAGATCCTCCGTCTGCCAGGCGTTTCGCAGAAGCTGCAGCCACTCCAGAATCAGGGCATTGGGAGACCCGTAGGAGTAGTTTCCTGGATTGTAATTCTTCGCGATCATTTCGGCGCGCTTTTCCCGCGGCCCGAGAAAGTGTGCCGCCAGCCGTTCGAAGAGTGTTCGCACCGCCTGTGTGTTTCCGGCCTTCTGCAGCCGGCTCGCGTAGGTCGCCACGTGCACGAACTCCCCTCCGCCGAAGTAGTTGCTGCCGCCCGCTTTGAATCCCTCCAGCATGGCGTCCGTTACGTCCACCTCCAGCTTTCGCATGTCCATCACATGGAAAACGGTCATCCAGAATTCACGGATCGCGCCGGGCTGCACCGTCCGGTTTTGTTTCTTCACATAGGCAGCCATGACCCCCGGGAATTCCGCATCGGTGCAGAAATAGAGAGGCATGGATTCTTCGATCCTCTTTGCCTGTGCACTCTGGGAGGAGGCTTTCAGCCTGGGGAGAATTTCCGCGGTGATGAGATCCGGGCGCTTTTGAGCCCACGCCCGCTCCACGAGGTAAGCCTCCGGACCAGGCGTTCGCACCGGCTGGATTCCGTTGCGTATTTGAATCGTGCCGCTGGCGGTCGGATTTGCTGTTTTTGAACGTGGCTTCGCCTGAGCCTCGAGGGCCAGCACCGCCAGCCGGTCCAGTTCAGGCTCCGCAGCCTTCGCATCGATGGAGAGCGCGACTCCGGCGTACAATTCAAAAGCCCGCTCCGCTGTTTGTGGACACTGGAGGAGGAGTGCCATGACTTTCTGGTGCACCTCCACGCGTTTGCTCAGCAGCGCCTGAGACGGTGCGTCCTCTTTGCTTTGATCCGGCTTTGGATGATACAGGCTGCCGATGTCCGTCTCCTCATTGCCCCATGAACTCTGCACCGCGGATTCCACCGCGTAGAGGAGAGGCTGCAAATTATACTTGTTCCGCTCTTCAGCCGGGGTTTTTTCAAGACTCGCGAGCAGGAACTCCATGAGCGAAATGCGCCCGCTGTTGGTGTCCGTGCGGCCAATGATGTCCAGCAGGCTCGGGCTCAGGCTCAGCACCATGGCGGGCTCATAACTCCTGATAGTCTCGGTGGCTTTCGCCGGACTGTCCGCAACGAGCGCCATCAGATAGGCCTGACGCAGGGTGGTGTCGGAAGGTTTCATTTCGAGAGCCTTCCGGTAGGACTCGGCCGCTTTTTTGGTCTCGCCGAGGATGTCCTGCGCTGCCGCCCATTGAACGAGCGCCTCCGCAGTCGCTCCCGCCGCCGGCTGCATCGATTCCAGCAGTGCCTTGTTGAAGCCGTGCCGTGAAACGGTGTCCACCCACTCACGGGTTTGATAGCGCATGTCCCCGGAATTGGTGAGCCACAGCTTGGTATACCCTTTGAGTTGACGGCCCAGTTCCTTGAGGGCCTCGTCGCGCTTCCCCTTTTGAATGAGCTGTTCGATGCGCCCGCCGTTGTTGCCGGGCATGCCGCCGAAGCCGGGCCCGAAGCGCCTTGAGCGGCCACCTCCTCTGAACGAAGGAGCGGCCGCAGGAGCGTCGCCGCCCGCCAGACGCTCCGCCTCTTTCTTGAGTCCCAGTTGTTCCATGCAGCCCGCCAGTTCCGACCGGTTTGCCGGAGTGAGGGCCTCGCGCCTCATGCGGAGCACGGCCTCGCGCCCGCCCGCTAACAGGGGCGCATCCTCTTTCAGCCCGGCGCTTTCATTTGCAGCCAGAGCCCACATGATTTGTGAGGAGTCCACCAGCTTCCGGACTTCTCTCGTCATCGGAAGATACTGGGCGCGCCGCAGCAGGGCGCAGGCTTCGTCATATTTTTCCAGGCCGGCCAGCCATGAGGCGTGAAGCAGAAACGCGTTGAGCGACGGCTCCTGCTGGGAGGTCATTTCGCCGGCGAGTTTGGTGGTGGGCTCCTCCTCGCCCGTTCGCGCTGTCAGCAGCAGCTTCAGCACCGGATCTTTTACGGACGGCAGCACTGCTTTCAGCTTCTCGGCATTCAGGTCCATGCGACGGCCGTAGTAGCTGTCACTGGTGCCGTTCAGCATGGCCAGCACGGCCCCGGAGTAGTCCGTCAGTCGCTGAGGCGGGAAAATGAGCGGATCCAGCAGCGAGTTGTTACGCCGGTAGTAATAGTAGTTTTGTGAATTCCGCCCTGGGTCCGCGGCGGTGGCCGCGATTTCCTCCTCAAACAACTGGATGAAGGGAGTGAGGTCCTCTTCCCGTGACAGTTGAGCCGCGATGTTCATGAACGCCGCCTGGGCCTGACCGCTCTTGGGATCGGCGCGCCGGTACCATCCTGGCAGCTTTGCCCGCAGGCGGTTTGCCAGTTTGCGGTTCGGATCGGAAACCGTATCGCCGCCGTTGTTGTCGTCCGTGCTCAGTGACTCGATGGCGGCATTCAGCAGCATCGGAGGAGGATTCTCCAGCTTCTCCATGGCGGCCACGGTTTCGGCATAGGCCGCAACGGCATCCGGCTCCTCCGAGTCGCTGAGCCTCATGGCCGTCAGCCACGCCAGTTCGGGACGGAGCGTTTTTAGTTTTTTGTAAATCTGAAGATCAAGAGCGGGACCGCCCGGACTTTGGCCGCGTCCGTTCCCCCACAGTGCGGCGAGCGACAGCAGGACTTCGTCATCAGGTGATTTTTCCAGCAGCGCCTCAAAGTCCAGTCCCTGATCATTCCGGTCACCCTGCGCCAGTTCCATCAGCAGGGCGGGGGACTTAAACCCCTGCGCCCGGATGTCAGCCTGAACTCCGGCCTTTTCGGAATCGCTCAAGCCCTGCGCCATCGGTGCCAGGTGGATGATCGACAGGCTCCGGTTTTCCTCCACGGAGTTCGGAATGGAAAGCGTCTGCCCGCCGCCAAACCGCCCGCCGTTTTGCCGGTGGGAGTAGGCTTGTCCCGCGAGATTGTTGATCCGCATGATATCGAGAGTCTCCGCGGGGACGAACGGGCGCATCACCTCCAGATAGTCGTATCTCGCAGAAAACGATGCCGCCGCTGCACCGGCGGCCTGCGACGGCAGTTCCTTTCGCATCGTAAGCAGGTGTTGAAAGGCCAGCGCGGCCTCTTTCAACTGCGTGCTCTCCTCCAGAGCGGTGGCGGAGAGATAGTGCAGACGATAGTCGTCCGGATTTTTCTGAAGCAGCGGCTGGAGAAACTCCACCGCCTCCTTCCACAGATTCTGATCGCACAGGGACTCCGCGAGGGATTCCGCCAGCCGGGGATCGAACTTCTCATCCGCAAGCTGCCGGAGCGCCGCCAGGCCCTTTTCCTGGTCGCCCGCCTTGAAGTGAATCCGTGCAATGCGCTGCCGCACTTTGCCGGTCTTATCCAGCACTTCTGCTTTCTTCAGTGTTTCCAGTGTATGAGGATAGTCCTCCTCCGCCTCTTCGATGCGGGCGATTTCCAGCAGCAGGTCGAGATCGTTTTCCTTGAGCCTTGCGGCCTCCAGCAGCATGCGGCGCCGGCCTTCGTAGTTGTTGCTGACCCGGTGAATTTCCGCCAAAGCGAGCAGCGGCTGCAATGACGTGCGGTTTGCTTTGCGGCGCTCTTCGAACATCTCGATCAGGTCCGCCGTCTTGCCGGAGGCCTGGGCCACTTCGGCCAGTTCACCGGCCCAGCGGATTTTGTCGCTGAGGTCCTTCGCCTCTTCATACAGCCCGGTGTAGAGGCGCTCCGCATCCGCCAGGCGGCCCTCCTGGCGAAACGCATCCGCCAGCATCGCTTTGATGTCCGCATTGTCCTCGAATTCCTGGGAGGCCTGCCGCAGTGAACGCAGGGCCTCTTTGTTGTTGCCCGCCTGGAAATGCAGGGCTGCCTCTTTCTGCCACGGCAGATTGCTGCCGGGCGAGAGTTTCTTCCATTCCGGAATCCACTTCAGCGCATCCTTCGCTTTCCCGGCGCGTTCATAAAGATCCACCAGGCGCTGCACGTGCACTCCCTTCCGTCCGCCCGGACTCTCCACCAGACGCCGCATGCTGTCGGCGGCACCGGCGGGATCGCCGCGCTGAATTTGCAGGCGCACCAGCACGGCTGCGGCCAGTTCCGGCTGAACCGCCTCCACCTCGCGCAGGATCGCTTCAGCGCCTTTGGGATCGCCGCTGTTGTCGAGGAGCTCGGCCAGCAGGCATTTTTCCTGAGGTGAAGCGGCGGCCTTTTTCAATTCCGCGAGCAACGCACTGAGTTGATCCGCCTTGCCTGCGAGGCGCATGAGAAGGGTGAGACTGCCCTCCAGTTCCACCGCATCCTGGGACAGCCCCACCAGTGTGCGGGCCCACGGCACGGCGTCGGCGAATTTTTCCACGCGCTGCGCGGTGTCACACAATTGCTGGAGATAGAGCGTATCCTTTCCAAAATCCGCCAGCCGCGCCGTCAGCAGTTCATAGGCCAGCGCATGTTCCTCTCTCGCCGCCGCGGATCGCGCGACGCTCATGACACGCGCCTTTGGAGCGCCCTCCGCCAGCCGGCGCCACGCGGCTTTCGCCTCGTCCTTCTTCCCGGCTTTGTGCAGGGCCACCGCCAGCGCATCCTGGGCGGTTTCACTGCCCGCAAACTTCTCCGCGGTCCGGCGGAAAAGCTCCATGGCCGGTTCCGCGAGTTTATAGCGGTCCAGCATCCCCGCGGCACGCAGCCAGGAGGCTTCACTCTGATCGCCTTTGGCAATGAAAGCCTCCACTGTGCGGCGGCATTCCTCCGGCTGCTCCATTTCAAAATACAGATCCGCCAGCTTCACGAGCAGTTCGGTATCGGCGGGATTGAGCCGGATCAGTTCCTGCATCTGCACCGCCGCCTCTTTGGACTTTTTTGCCTGCACCAGCAGTTCCACAAACGCTTCCCGCAGCTCCCGGTTGCCGGGAGTAAGCTCGAGGATTTTGGTAAACTCGGCGATCGCCGGATCCGTCTCGCGGATTTCCGCCAGCAGCCTGGCATACTGCCGCCGCACGGAAATGCGCTGAGGATATTTGGCCGCGAGCTTCTGATATTCCGTTTTCAGCGCATCGAGGGCATCGTCTTTGCGGAATGTCTGCTCCACTTGCGACAGGATTTCCTTTTCCAGCCAGGAATCCGCACCGGTTTCATCCAGGCATTGCAGGTAGGTCTCAATGGCCTTGTCGCGGTTGCCCGCGCGCTGGTGGATGTCGCCGATTCGCATCCGGCGCTGAACTTTGCGATAAGGATCGGTGGTTTTCTCCAGCAGCGCCTGGGCTGTGGCGAGCGCCTGTTCGTGCAGCCCTTCCGTGATTTGAAGTTCGATCAAATCCTCACGCAATTCTTCATCCGCGGGGTTTTGGGCGATCAAGGCCTGCCAGACTTTTACCGCTTCATCTGTCTTCCCGTTTCGCGCCAGCCAGCGGCCCTGCATTTGGCGGATTTGATTGAGCATCGCCGGAGGAGGATTCGCCGCCGCCGCTTTGGTCAGGGAAGCCAGCGCTCCGTCAAAATCCAGGGTGCGCGCCTCCGTCAGTGCCTTCTGGTACCACGCCTCCGCGTTGCCGCCGTCCTTCTCCACTGCGATCCGGAACTGGGCGATGGCTTTGACGTTATCGTTTTGCCGTGAGTAGAAAAGGGCGAGCAGCAGCCGCGCGGCGGATGGCGCGTTGGGGGCATCCGCTTTCGATTTCAAATAGGCTTCCAGTTCGTCCAGCGTTTTGGTGTCCAGCCACGCGCTGTAGAAACGGTCAAACACGGCCCCGGGCACGGGACGCTTGAGCAGGCTGTCATAGTATCGCTGCGCTTTGTCATTGATCTCCTGCGCCGGGGAAAGACAGCGCATCAGCGCCAGCACGAGAAGGATGGGAACGGCACGGGGACGGCGGAAGAGACGCTTCATGAGAGGACTCGAATGAGAGAGCCTCACTTTCCTCGACTTGCTGCGGAAGTCGAGCGCCGGGTATCAGGATTGGCAGAACCGGAAATCGGCCGTCCGGAGAGGACCTACTCCGCTAAAAGTCCGGCCCCTTCGAGGAGCCGTCCGGTAGCCGCATCCCGCACACCCGCACCGCACGATGTGAGTTTCTGGAAGAAATTGGGAAAGGTTTTCTTCACGCACGAAGGGTTTTGAAGCCGGATTCCAGGAACGCGGAGACCCAGCATGGCAAAGCACATCGCCATCCGGTGATCGTTATAGGTATCAATTTCCGCCCCGTGCAGCGGCCCGGGGGTTACCGTCAGCGTGTCGCCCTGCTCCTCCACCCGCGCCCCGCATTTGCCCAGTTCCGTGCGGAGGGCCTCCACGCGTTCGCATTCCTGCACCCTCAGGCGGCCCAAATGCGTGAATTCCGTGACGCCCGGCGCGAAGGGCGCGAGCACGATCGCGGTCATGATGCTGTCCGCGAGTTCGGTCGCGCGGGAATAGGATGGCTTCCAGTCCTGCCGCAGTACCAACTCATAGAAATTCTGGTCCGCCTGCATGCCGGAGGAGGGTGCCGGATGCACCTGCACTCCGCCGCCGCTGCCGCGCAGCAGCCAGTCCGCTCCCCAAAAATAGCTCGCCCCGGAGGCGTCGGGCTCTATTTCATAGACGCCCCCCCTCTGTGGAAACTCTGCGGCCAGACTCCGCGTCATGTCCACATAGGGCAGTTCGTCCTCGTTGGCGCCGGTCACCTCGATTTTCCACCCGCCCGTCTGCTGACAAAGAATCAGCGCCGAGGCAAACTGGGAACTTTCCTCCACACTGACACGGCACGCAGCACCCGGGCGCGGTCCGGTGCCGGTGATTACGGCGGGTAGAAAGTCATTCGGAGTTTCGACAGTATACCCCAGCTCACGCAGCGCTTTGAAGAGCGCCGCCTGGGGGCGCTGATGCATGCGCGGAATCCCGCTCAGGCGGTAGCAGCCATGGCCAAGGCAAACGAGTGCCGTGAGAAATCGCGCCGCGGTTCCCGCATTTTCCACGAACAGTTCCAGTGGCTTCTCCGGCGTGCCGGCGAGCGGAATTTCTCCCCTCCGGCCCTCCACCGTGATCGTGCGGTTGGCGGGTTCGCCCGGATCCTCTTCCACCGAAACAGCAAATCCCAGCGTTCTCAGGCAATGCGTCATCGCCTGAGTGTCCTCGCTCCAGAGCGCCCCGCGCAGCGTGACCACACCATCCGCCAGCGCGGCGAGGATCAGGGCACGGTTTGTCAGGCTCTTGGAACCCGGCAGCACGATCGTGGCCGATACGGGAAGGGCAGGGGGGATGATTTCGATGAGGGGGGGCAGCATGGGTGGTCCTCTCAGAAAACGCCGGGGTGCGGGCGATGCAAGCCGGGAGCACGTCAATACGGGATCGCATCAGGATAAGCGCTGTTTTTATATCAATCGTTCACCTTGATTGCCGGCGGGTGACGCGTTGGCTCTCCATCCGCCCCCGCTCCAATTATGAAAATCCCGCTTCTCCTCACCGCTCTCCTTATTCTCAATGCACCCGCTGCCGAACCCGCGGCGAAACCGGTGGACGGCAAAATGCCGCCTCCCACCGCACCGGAGGGAAAATGGAGAAGCCTGCTCACCGGCAATCTTGCCGATAACTGGACCGGCATGAGCATGTCCCTCCAGTCCCCTTTGATTTCCACAAAACCAAATCCTGACAAGCCGGGCGAATACATCCTCCACATCGATCACGGACGCACGGGATTGATCCGTTCCCTTTCGTATTTTGAGAACTTCATCCTGGAGATGGAGTGGCGTCATTTGACGGAGGCGCCCAACGCCGGCGGCGGAAACGGCACCAGCGGCAACTCCGGCCTGCTCATTTGTCACAGCGCCTTCCCATCACCCGGCGGTCCATATCCCGCCGAGGGACACGAGGTCCAGGTCTGCAACCTGGGGAATGGCACCTGGTACACCAGCCATGGCGATATCTTCACGCTGCCCGGGACCTCTTCCATGGCGATTCCCGATCCGCGTTTCGCTGTCTCGCATGCCTGCGGCCACCGCTCCATGCCGGTGGAATTCCGCGGCAGCAAAACCGGGGAATGGAATCATGTCAGGATCACCTGTGTGGACGGCGTGATCCAGCAGGAGGTGAATGGCGCGCTCGTGACTTCCCTCTTCCGCGCTTCGCCGCGGAAGGGCTACATGAGTTTCGAGAGCGAGGGCGGCGATGTAGAGTTTCGCAATATGCGACTCCAGGAACTGCCCGCTGATCCTGATCTGGCGGCAAAGCACATCGCGCCCCTTCTCCCGGAGGAAATGACCTCCGACTACCTGACCGAACGCAAAGCCACGGATCTCCCCTCCGGCAATTTCATGGTGATGGCCGACGTGAAGGGGGAAGTCCCGCTGTCCGCCCTCGCATCAGGACTCGGCCTCCCGGACCGCAAAGTCACCGGACGCGTCCTGATCTCCGTGCGGGACGGCAAAGTGACCGCCTCCGCCAAAGGAAAACCGGAAGTCGAAAATCAGCCGCTGGCAGCAGGCAGCCCCGCACAGCTTCACCTCGAGACCGCCGGACTCAATTTTGGACACGTTCTGCTGTTCAAGCCGGTGAAACGTTAGGTGCCTCCGGAGGGTCAGGGGGCCTTTTTGAGGAAATGCTCAAAGAAGGCCATCACGACGGCATTCGATTTTTCATCCGGCGTGTGCGCGGGACGATTCGTCATCGCCATCCGGTCTTTGAATCCAAGCAGGGTATTCACCTCCCGGTTGTGATTGAGCGCGGCCCAGCGTTCCGGCGGATCTTCGCTTCCACCGCTGACGAGAAACGGACGCGGGCAAATGAGCGCGTGCAGATCCGTTAGGTCCCGCTTGT
>DATAIE010000842.1:0-4887 GCA_036262875.1 Verrucomicrobiales bacterium | reverse complement strand
ATCCTCGCGGGACAGTTCACCACTTACGGCAGCGCCAATGCCGGACGGATTGCCCGGGTTTTTGCCGACGGATCGCTCGACACGACTTTCAATACCGGCACGGGCTTCGGAAGCACCGTCAATACCCTCGCCTTTGATGCGGCCGGCCGCATTATGGTTGGCGGGGCGTTTACGATCTATCGCAATACCACGGTGGGGCGCATCGCCGTGCTCCATACTAACGGATTTACACCTTCCACGCCTCCGCTGCCATCAGGGGACCCGTTCACCGAATTTCTTGCCGCCGCCGGTGTGCCGGAAAACAAACGCGGGGCAGGGGATGATCCGGACAACGACGGCATTCCGAACCTGATGGAGTATGCCCTCGATCTCAATCCGCTGGCCAACAGTGCTTCGTCCCTCCCGGTCGTCGGGGCGACGCAGACGCACCTCACCCTGACTTACCGGCGGTTCCGCGCCGGTCTCACCTATTCCGTGCAGGCGAGTCCGGACCTTTCCACACCCGCCGCGTGGACCTCTGCGGGGGTGAATCAGGGAACGCCTTCCGCGGACGGGATCACCACCGCAAGCATCCCGATTGGAGGCACCGACCGGTTCCTCCGCCTCCGTGTCACGTTCACCCCGTAGCCGGCCTACCAGATCTTCTCAAAAAACCGTCCGATGGCCCCTTTTTCGTGGTCCGGGCGCGTTTTGCGGCGGGTGATGCGGTCCGGGCGCAGTTCCGGACTGTCCGAAGGCACGAGGCGCAGAGACTTGACCTCATAGCGGCGCGTGGGGCAGTCGTTCGTGTCCACCGTCATGGCGGCGATGGCTTCCAGCGCTTCGATCCCCTGCGTGACGCGGCCAAAGACGGTGTAGCGGCCGTCCAGCTTGGTATCGCTGCGGAGCATCACATAAAACTGGCTGCCGCTGGAGGCCTTGCTGGAGGCGTCGAGCGGACCCTGGCGGGCCATGGCGAGCGCCCCCTTCACGTGTTTGCCGCGCAGTTCAGGCGGCAGCTTGTAGCCCACATCGCTGAGACCCCAGGAGTTGCGGTTCTCATCGGTGCGGGTGGCGGGATCGCCCACCTGAACGAGATAGCCCTGAATCGCGCGGTGGAAGGCGAGATGATTGTAAAACCCGGCGTTGGCCAGTTTCTTGAAATTGGCCACCGCTTTCGGCGCCACGGTGGGGTCGAGTTCGATCACGACCTTGCGCTTCGAGCCGCCGATATCCACGAACATTACCGCGGTATTGTGGTATTGGGCCGCCGGCAGGACGGGTTCCACCGCCACGGCTTCCGGGTCCTGCGGTTTTTCTTTTCCTTTAAAAAAGTTGAGCGTCTTGTCCGTCACCTTGTTGAAGGTGCTGCAGGAGCAACATGTCAGGGCGACTGACACAGCGAGGAGGCGGAACGGCATCATCATAAGTGGCTTGAATGGATGGTTAAGGCCGTTAATCGTCAAGAGTCTTTCTTATTTCAATGACCGTAGAGGGACGGGTGCCGGGAGCACCTGCCAGCAACTCCGCACCGGCGGCGCTTCGCTTTACAAATCCAAGCGCGATCCCCGTCCGCAGCACCGGATGCCATGCCGCGGACGTGATCGTCCCGGCAGGCACGGCAGAGCCCTCCGCATTCGTGGAAACGATTTCCCATCCCGGCTCCACGTTCCCGCCGCCGGGCACCACCAGCCGCTCCAGCTTCTTATTGACCTGTCCCACACTGCGCAGGCGGCTGATGACCTCTTGACCGGTGTAGCAGCCTTTGTGATAGTCGATTGCCGATTCGTCGAGCCGCGCCTCCGGCGGGAGAATGCCGGAGTCCAGTTCATGCGGCCACGAAGGGATGCCCCGCTCGATGCGCAGCGTTTCCAGCACTTCCGGCTTTGTCCATTCCAATGCTGCGCCCTCTCCCGCAGGCAGCCAGAGATCGGTTCCGGGCACTCCCATGCGCGCGGCGGAAAACGAAAGCACCGCGCCGGACGGAGCCTCGTGGCCGCCAAAGGCATGCACGAGCGAATACTGATCCGTCACGTCTTCGAGCACCGCATCGTCCGCGATGAGATACTTCTCCAGGCGCAGCGGCAGGAAGTCCCGCAGGAGACTGTCGGCGGTGATATAAAATGTATCCGCATCCCCGCGGCTGATCTGCACGAGGGCCTCCAGCTTTCCCTTGTGCGTGCAGAGGCACGCGGGCAGCGAGTGGCCTGGCTCCAGCCGCCGGACATCGTTGGAGACCTGGCCGTTCAGGTATCGCAGGGCATCGGGACCGGTGAGCTTCAGCTTCACGCAGGGCGTGAGATTCACGAGTCCTCCGGCGGATTCCACCCGCGTCCACTCTTCGATGGAGACGGCGGTCATTCTTTGGAAGCCTTGCCTACATAGTGTTCGGCGAGAACGGAATAGTCCTCGTCACCCCGCCCGGCGGCCTCCAGACCGGCCATACAGGCGGCGGCAGAGGTGAGGACGGGCACCTCCATATTTCCCTGGCCGGCGAGGGCGAGCGCGTAGCGGGCGTCCTTCAGCATATTCTTGAGGGAAAAATGGGGCGTGAAATCCTTCCGGATCATCGAGGGGAGCTTCATCCGCACCAGGCCGGAACAGTTTGCGTTGTGCTCCATGGCTTGCTGAAACATCTCCAGCGGCACCCCGCCCGCCTGCACGACTCCCAGCGCTTCCGCCAGGGCCTGCACGGTGACGGCGCTCACCATGTTCGTGGCGATCTTCAGCACCGTAGCCGTGCCGACTTCACCGGTATACAGGACAGCTTTTGCCGACGCCTCCAGCACGGGACGCATCCGCTCCACCAGTTTCGGAGGGCCGCCCGCATAATAGGTGAGCTGGCCGTTTTCCGCGGCGTCGCGGCTGCCGGTGAAAGGGATGTCCAGAAAATCAGCTCCCGTTTTCTTCACCAGCTTTGCCACATCCTTCGTGGCGTTCAGAGACACCGTGGCGCAATTGATCACCGTCTTGCCCTTTGTCAGGGCGGGGGACAGACCCGCGATCACCTCCCGCAGCGCCGGAGCGTCCCGCACGAAGATCTGGATCACTTCCGACTCCCGCGCCAGCACTTCCAGTGAAGCCACAAATCCCTGCTCTTTCTCCTTCGGCGTCCGGTTCCACACGCGCACCCCGAAGCCCTTGGCCCTCAGATTCGCCGCGACCCGGGTGCCGATGATTCCGAGTCCCGCGATTCCCACTGTTTTTACTGCTGTACTGGTCATGCCGCGCCATACCCGGAAAAAGGCCGGATTTCAAATACTGATCCCTCCCGGCGCGTATATACGCTTCATCCATGAAATTCTACACTGCCCGCCAATGCCGCTTTCATGCGGTTCGCCTCGTTCCGGGACAGGATCTGAAACAGGAACTGCAAAGTCTGACCCTCGCTGCGGGAATTCAGGCCGGATTCGTGATCTCGGCGGTGGGGAGTCTGACGCGGGTGGCACTGAGACTCGCCAACCGCAAAGACTGCACGCAGATGGATGGGCATTTTGAGATATTGTCCCTTAACGGCACTCTCTCCCCTCACGGCGTCCACCTGCACCTGTCTGTTTCAGACGGGGCGGGGAACGTCACGGGCGGTCACCTCATGGAAGGCTGCGAGGTGTTCACTACAGTGGAGCTTGTCGCCGGCGAGGCCGTGGACCTCATTTTTCAACGCAAGACGGATGAACGCACCACCCATAAGGAACTGGTCATCCGGCGCGCCAAATAGCCCGCTGATTCCCGAACCGTTATTTTCGGCTTTCGCCTGCCGCACGGCCACGTTATGCGGCCACCATGTTTCGATCTCTTGCCGTCTATTGCGGCTCCAGTCCGGGGAATGACCCCCGTTTCATCGCCATGGCCCGCGCGGCGGGCAGGTTCCTCGCGCAGCACCGCATTCGCCTCGTCTACGGCGGCGGGGGCGTGGGGATGATGGGAGCGGTGGCCGACGGCGTTCTTGCCGCGGGCGGAGAGGTGACCGGGGTGATTCCGGAATTTCTGAATACCCGCGAACTGAAACATCCGGGCGTTTCCGATATGCGGGTGGTGGCGACCATGCATGAGCGGAAGATGCTCATGGTGGACCTGGCGGAGGGCTTCATCGCTCTTCCGGGCGGCTACGGCACTCTCGACGAACTCTTCGAGGCCCTCACCTGGAGCCAGCTTTCCATTCATTCCCGGCCCGTGGGACTGATCAATACGGAGGGCTATTTCGACGGGATCCTCTCCTGCCTCAATGGCATGGTCACCCACGGGTTTCTCCGTCAGGAGGACCGGGACCGTCTCGTCTCCGCCGGGAGCATGGAGGATCTGCTGCCAGCCATGGAGGCGTGGAATCCCCCGGCGACGCTCAAATTCAGTCTTGCCCGCCGCGTTATTTGACGCGCCGGCGGCGAGCCAGTCCCAGCAGACCGGCTCCGCCCAGCATCATCGCGGAGGACGGCTCGGGTACGGTCGTATCGATCAACTGAAAGCCATTGAGAGCGCCGCGTCCGAAGTCTTCCGGATCGCCGTTCCCTGCGGAGCGGATGCGGATGTTGCGGGCGGTGAGATTGCTGAAGACGATGTAATTTCCCGCCGAGGCATCCACATTCACCGGACTCCCGGTCTGGCTGTAAGCCGTACCGCCCGCCTGGATGAAGGTGCCGTTGAAGTTGGTACCCAGCGCACCCACGCCGATCTGATTGGTGATCACGGTGCCTGGTGTCAGGGAGTCCGTCCAGCTCTCGATCCAGTAGCGTCCCATGGCGGAACCGGGATCGTCTCCGTTCACGTAGAGGACGACGGAGTAAGTATCAAAAACGCCGGAGATCGTGTTGAGGCTCAGGTTTACGTAAGGCTGATTGTCCGAGCCGTCATCCAGATACCCGTTCATGAGGGTAAAGTTGGCGGAGCTGTTGCCCACACCGGAACGCCACG
>DATAIE010000841.1:0-2802 GCA_036262875.1 Verrucomicrobiales bacterium | reverse complement strand
GCCGGACTTTTCTTTCAGGTCCGCGATTTCCCGTTCGAGACGCGTCATGCGTTCCTTGCTGGCAGCATCCTTTTCTTTCTTCAAAGCCAGGCGCTCCATTTCGTGCTGCATGATCTCGCGCTCGATCACGTCGATTTCGGTCGGCATGGAATCGAGCTCGATTTTGATGCGGCTGGCGGCCTCATCGACAAGGTCGATGGCTTTGTCAGGAAGAAACCGGTCTGCGATGTAGCGGTTGCTGAGTGTGGCGGCGGCAATGATGGCGGAGTCCTGAATGCGCACGCCGTGGTGCACTTCATAGCGCTCCTTCAAGCCGCGCAGGATGGCGATGGTGTCCTCCACGGAGGGCTCGCCGATGAGGACCGGCTGGAAACGGCGCTCCAGGGCCGGGTCTTTTTCGATGTGCTTGCGGTACTCGTCGAGAGTGGTGGCGCCTACGCAGCGCAGTTCGCCGCGGGCGAGCTGAGGCTTGAGAAGATTGCCCGCATCCATGGCGCCCTCGGCTTTGCCGGCCCCGACAATGGTGTGCAACTCGTCGATGAAGAGAATGATCTGTCCGTCGCTTGAAGTGACTTCCTTGAGGAAGGCCTTGAGCCGCTCCTCGAAATCACCACGAAACTTCGCGCCGGCCATCATGCCGCCGAGGTCCATGCTGATGACGCGCTTGTTTTTGAGTGAATCCGGAACGTCTCCGGCCACGATGCGGCGTGCCAGACCTTCGGCGATGGCCGTCTTGCCCACGCCGGGCTCTCCAATAAGCACGGGATTGTTTTTCGTGCGGCGGCTGAGCACCTGCATCACGCGGCGGATTTCGTTGTCGCGTCCGATGACGGGATCGATCTTTCCTTCGCGCGCCCGTGCGGTGAGGTCGGTGCCGTATTTTTCCAGCGTCTGGTATTTCCCTTCCGGCTGCTGATCGGCGACTTTTTGGTTCCCGCGTATCTCACGAATGGCGGTCAGGAGCCTGTCCCGGGTGAGACCGCTTTCTTTGATTACACTCTGGAGATCGCCCGGCTTTTTGGTCAGGGCGAGGAGGATGTGCTCCACGCTGAGGAAGTCATCCTTCAGAGATTTTTGCTGATCCTCCGCTTCGGTGAGAAGAACGCGGAGATCATTCGACATCCCGAGACTGCTGCTGCCGGAAACACTCGGCTGGCGTTCCAGCAGTTCGTCCACGCGCGACTCGAAGGACTCCAGCCCCTCTGAGCCGAGTGCCTTTTCCAGCAGGGGAGCCGCGAGGCCGCCCTCCTGTTCCAGCAGCGCGCTTACCAGATGCGCCGGCTTCAATTCCGGATGGCCCATGCGCGTGGCGATGGACTGTGCCTCATTGAGGGCTTCGGTGGTCTTGTGGGTGAATTTTTCGACGTTCATTGCAAAAAGTGATGAGAAACTGGTTCCTGCCTTGCAAAAAGAGTGCCGCCTGCATCCTTTACCGCTACCCCATTGAACAGCATCCAGTTATAGCGGGACGGAAGGCGTTGCAACCCTTCTCAATGGAGACAGACTGGCGCAAAAGCCGGCGCGATGCGACGAAGTGGCGCATTCCTGTCAGAAAGGATGGGCTGTTTCACCGCTTTTGAGACCGTTGGGCATCCCTTTTGCTTTTCCTCTTGCATTCATTCTTAATCCGTAGGTTTCCTGCGCCAATCATTATCCCTCTTCAATGCGTAATTCCCTCACATTTCTTGTCGGTCTCGGATCAACGGCGTTTACCGCCTCCGCGGCTGTTACCTCGATCAACGTGACCGGCTATAACCGGGATGTGATCGTGGAAGCCGGTGCCCCAGCCAGTGCTGCGGGAGTGTTTGACGCCACGATGGATGGCGGTGTCACCACGCCCACGGGGGGAACCTGGTATGCGCAGGGATACAATGCGGGGGCACCAACCACCGGATTGCCGGCTCCGGGCTCGACGATCGTGAGCCTTCTGGCGGCCGACCATTCGTATACCTTTGCTCCCAGCTACGGTCCCGGAAACGGCTCTGCGGGGATCACTCCGAACGCCTTTGTGGTGGGACAGGGTTCCGGAACGCCTGTTATCGCACTGACCACTCCCCTTCAGTATTCCACGCTGTCGCTGATCGGCTCCGCAGGCCACGGGCCTGTCTCTGTCAATTATACGATCACGTTCGCCGATACGACCACACAGACCGGCACCATCTCTGCCGGCGACTGGTTCAACGGGAGTGCCGCATTCAACGCCAACGGACGGGTCACCGTCAACACCGGCGCATTTGATAATGTGAACGCGGGCAATCCCCGCCTCTATACATTCGACATCGCCGTGACCAACACGGCGAGCAAGGTGAACTCCGTGACTCTCTCCAGCACGTCCACTACCGGCACCGCCGCCTTCTTCGCGCTCAGCGGCACCGCCGCCGTTCCGGAGCCCTCCAGTCTGCTGCTGAGCGGACTGAGCGTTTTCGGACTGCTCTCCTTCCGCCGCCGCGCTTCGAAATAAGCGGCAGCACGTCATCTTCAGATCACAGCCGGCGGCGCTTTTGGACTATGTCTAAAAGCGCCGTTCCTGTTTTTGGATTTCCCTGATGAGATACAGCAGGCGCTCCTGCTGGTGTTCGTGGCTTTCGCCGCCCACGGAGATGATCTCCAGTTCGCTCGTTTGCTTTCGCCATTCATTTCCGGCGGGGAACAGGGCGGTGCCGGTCCTCCTCACCCATGCCTCTGCCGCTTGAGGCAGTTCCTCCGGACGGGAGGGCGGACTGCTCCACACTTTTCCCAGGAACTCTTCCGCGCGGTCCGCACTCCAGCGGATCACGGCATTGGGCAGCGTGCCTTTGACTG
>DATAIE010000840.1:0-3082 GCA_036262875.1 Verrucomicrobiales bacterium | reverse complement strand
TCGCGGCGGCGGCCATACGGCTGAAGAAAAGCCCGCACAGGAGAAGACGACAGAGAAAACCGGAGAAATGCATGGCCTTGAGAGTAGCACAGGTTGCGCCGTTTCCAGTGGGCACTTTCACGGGTGGGCGGACCCGCGCATTGCGATAGACGATGCGATTCCGGGCGTTCACATTGGGGTAGCCATGAAACTGTTCCCCCTCATCGCCCTTTGGATGGCTTTCACCTCCGTGCTGAATGCCGCCGACACGCCCGCCCCGTGGAAAGGAACGGGATTGACCGTTCAACTGGTGAGCGAAGTGACCGCCATTCATCCCGGGCAGCCCTATTACACGGGGTTGTTCATTCATCATGATGCCGGTCATCACACCTACTGGAAAAAACCGGGGATTCTGGGCGTGGCGACCAAACTAGAGTGGGAACTGCCCAAAGGCTGGAAAGCCGGGGAAATCGAATGGCCGGCGCCGGAGAAGGTGAAGATGGCCAGCAGGGGCACCCACGGGTACGAGCGGGACGTGCTGCTGATGGTGAAAATCACCCCTCCAGCGAAGATTTCCGAAAAGACTGTGACCCTCAAAACGAAGGCGAGCTGGATGTGCTGCGGGACAACCTGCAATCCGGCGTATCACGATCTGGAGATCACTCAGCCGGTTTCCGCCGAACCTGAACCAGGGTGGAACCCGCAATGGCACAAAGTTTTTGAGGAGGAGCGGGGGAATTTTCCGGTGCCGCTGACGGGATGGAAACTCCATGCCGTTCGTGATGGAGAAACCATCATCCTGACGGGAGAGCCGGAAAAAAAAGGAACTCTCGCGCCGCAGGAGGCTGTCTTCTTTTCCGATGACGATTCCGGCGCCGGCGGTGAGTTCCTCATCTGTTCGGACCTGCCGCAAAAATGGACTGTGCAGGGGGAAGGTTTCAGGGTGGAACTGCCGGTGTCCGAATGGCCGCCGAAAAATCAGTCGGTCCTGCGCGGGGTGATCACCGGCAAAAAAGCGTGGCTTCCGGACGGCAAAAAAGCCGCCCTGCTGGAAGTGCCGGTCAAAAAAGCGCCGGACAAAAAATAAAACAGCACCGGAAGTTGCCTCCCGATGCCTGCCGGAAATGGGCAATCCCCTGTGATTTCCCCTCTCCGGCGGAAATTAATAGCATAACGGGAAACATAAGCAAGAGCCGCGCGAGGCGTTTGCAAAAGAGCCGGATTTGTATGCGAATAAGAGCCAATGAGAGCAGGAAATCCGGTCCCGACTTGATAGTCTGTGTTGCTTGAGCAAACGGGGGCTCAAGACCCGCGCCGTCCTTGCCCGGTCAGGGATTGTGCGCCGGCGCGAGTGCCGGATCGTCGAGGTCGAGACGGTAGAGCATTTGATTATAGTTATAGCGCGGAGTCGGCTCAGGATGATCTGCAAATTCAGCAGTATAGGTGCCTTCAAAAAGAAGAAGAGGAGAGCCGGCGGGGGTAAACTCAGGATGCAGCCGGGGATTGTAGAATGTGTAGTTGTTGTGAGAGAGCACCTTTACCGCTTTTCCCCATGGACCGGAGGGTGCATCCGCCTCGGCGTACCACAGTTCGCCCAGGAGGGAGGACTTGCCGTTGGCCTGCATAAAGACAGTGACCCAGCGTTTGCGGAAGGCGTTCCAGGCGATGGAGCCGGTGTGGAGTGTCACCGGTTTCCCATCAGCGGCAGAGGGGAGGCTTTCCTGCGGCTGGAGGTTCTCCCATGTGGACGGGTCCTGCCATGCTTCGAAGGTCGCCGGGCAGCGGAGCGTGGGCAGGGAGTTGCCAAAGTAGACCCACTCTTTGCCCGCGGTGTCTTTCCACAGAGCGGGCTGACCGTCGGGACGTGGCGGCGGTTTGGATTTGCCTTCGGGCTTTGTCCAGAGAGTGCGGAGTTTGTCGAATTGAGATGTATGGTCATTCCATACACAAAGACCGGTTTCGTAAATCTCGAGATGGTTTTGGATCTTCATGTAGCTGCCAACGAGATGAGCCACACCGTTTTTGTCAGGGAGGCTGACATAGGCGGTGACCCAGGTGGGGCCGGGGCCGGGCATTTTAGCAACTCCGCGGGGACGGCCTTTGTCATCGAGGAAGTAATCGAGTTTGAGACGAAGCGGAGGCTCGAAAGAAGTTAGAGGCTGAATCGCGGTGGTGGCGCTCGTCATGTCAAAAACGCCCAGCTTATAGTGAGCGAGCACCGTGTCCCCCCACGCCCAGAAGAGCTTGCCGCGGTGCACTGCGTTTTGGACACTGTCCGAGCCAAGCAGCGGACCGTCCTGCCAGTCGGTAGCCAGGCCGAGCTTTTGGCTTTCCGCAAAGAGACCGCCGCCGGTGAGCCGGCCAAGCCGTTTGGCGATGATGCGGCGCTCGACTTCCACTTTCAGCGATTTGCCAGGCGCGGGGGTGAGCCGGACGCCCTGGATGCCGAAGCCGTCGGCCTTCACTTCATAGCCGTGTCCGAGCACGTCGAAGAACACCTCTTTGCCCATGAGCTCCGGCATGTCGAAGGCGATAAGCCCCGCGTTGTCCGTGACGAAGCGAACGTTGTTCGTGGTGCGCAGTTCCACCAGCGGCACGGGCCAGCCGCTGCCTTTTTCGACGACCTCGATGCGGCACGGTTCGAGGGCGGTGGCGTGAAATGCCGGGAGGCAAAGGAGGAGGGAGAGAATGCGGGGCAGCATGGGGGAGGCGGGATACAAATGACGAAATCAGAATGCCAAAATCCGAAGGAATGACGAAGAACGGATAACGAGCGCAGTGAGAAAAGGCCTATTCGTCCACTTAATGGAATAGTTCTTCATTTCGCTCTCGCGGGCAGGTCGTCCCCTGAGGTGGTGTCCTTTTTCTTCAGGGACTGGCCGGCCATGCCGGTGAGCCAGAGATATTGGTCGTTAGGAATATCCGGTTCGGCGACGAAGAGACTGGCACCGGCGGGAGGATCGCTGCGGGTTTTAAAAATGGCGGTGCCTTCGTCGAGTTCGTCGAACATGGCGACGTAGAGCATTTCGGCGCCGGCTCTTTGATACTGACGGAACTGGGACCACAGGAACCGGCCGCCGAGGCGCGGGATGGCATTCACCGG
>DATAIE010000839.1:0-11843 GCA_036262875.1 Verrucomicrobiales bacterium | reverse complement strand
CGGGTGACCCCATCCACCGTGACCTGCTGTTCGCTCATGCACTCAAAGAGGGCGCTCTGAATCCGCGGACTCGTCCGGTTGATTTCGTCGGCGAGGACGATGTTCGAGAAAACCGGGCCGGGAATGAACTGAAACTGGCCGGTCCCCTGATTGAACATCGAGTAGCCCACGATATCGCTCGGCAGGAGGTCCGGCGTGAACTGGATGCGGCTGAACGTGGACTCCACACTTTTGGCAAGCGTGGCGGCAAGAGTGGTCTTTCCGATTCCCGGAGGCCCCTGAATGAGAACGTGTCCGCCGGCGAGGAGGGCAGTAATGAGAAGGAATGAGGGTTGCTGGGCGCCCAGCACGGTGCCGGTGAGCCGGTCGTGCAGGAACTGAAGTTTGTCTCTCACTGTGGATTTTCAGGGTGGGAATTGGCGCCGAGCATGGTGCAGGGGAAACGGACGCGAAAGGAGAAATGCCAGGCGAAAATGAAAACGCCCGGGATTGAGACATTCCGGGGCCAAAACCGTGAGAACCGGAGTATGAATATTATTTTTGGTTAGTGGCACGATGTTTGCTTGATTCTGCGCTCCAGGCGGGGATCGTGCCTGAAAAGCACCTTTTGATGAATACCTCGCAGACGCTTGGGCAGAATTTAAGTCAGCAGCAGCGGCTCTCCCCCCAACTCCAGCAAAGCCTGAATATCCTTCAGGCTCCGGTGTTCGAGTTGCGCCAAATGATCGACCAGGAACTGGAGCAAAACCCTGTGCTGGAAGCGGAGGACAACGAAGTCTCCCTCGAGGAGGAGCGGCCCGAGGCGAAGCTGGAGGACGACGACTTTGCCTCGGAGTTTGAGAAACTCTCGCAAATGGATGAGGAATGGCGCACCTATCTGCAGCAGAGTGCCGCGGGACATGGACCGCGGACCTCCGAGGAGGAGGAGCGGCGGCAGTTTATCTTTGACTCCCTCGCCGCGCCGGTGACCCTTCAGGATCACCTGATGCAGCAACTCGCGATGGTGGAATGCGCGCCGGAGACCCGGAAGCTGGTGGAGATGCTGATCGGTACACTCGACGACCGCGGGTTCCTCCCGGTACCAATCGCCGATACGAGTCTGCAGCAGAGCATCCCGCTGCGGGATCTGGCGGCGGCGAAGGAAATCGTGCAGTCATTCGATCCGGCCGGGGTGGGCGCGGAGGATTTGCGGGAGTGCCTGCTCATCCAGCTCAAGCGGTCCGGGCGGGAACACAGCCTGGAGTCGCGTATCATTACTGCCCACCTCGATGATTTGGCGCGTCACCGGTTTCCGCACATCGCGAGGAAGCTGTCCGTGGAGCCCGGAGACATCACACGGGCGGCGGAGGTGATCGCCACGCTGAATCCGCGGCCCGCGAGCGGGTTTTCCGCAACTCAGCAACAGTTTGTCGTGCCGGATGTGCTGGTGGAGCGGACAGGCGGAAAATTCAACGTCGTGATGGATGAGGGGCAACTCCCCCGTCTGCGCATCAGCAACCTGTACAAGGACATCATGTCCAATCCAGGCGGTGGTCAGGACGCGCGGGATTACATTCGCGATAAGATCCGGAGCGGGAAATTTCTCATTCGGAGCATCCATCAGCGGCAGCAGACGATACAGCGGATCGCGGAGGAAATTGTATCGCGGCAGCAGGAGTTTTTCCGCCACGGGCCGTCGGCCCTGAAGCCGCTGATCATGTCGCAGGTGGCCGAAGTGGTGGGCGTCCACGAAACCACCGTGAGCCGGGCCATTGCCGGCAAATACATGGCCACGCCGCACGGGGTTTTTGAAATGCGGTATTTCTTCACCTCGGGTCTGGCGACCGAGGCGGGCGAACATCTGTCGAACACCAGCGTGAAGACGACGCTGGCAGAAATGATCCGCCAGGAAAACGCGTCAGAGCCCTTGAGTGACGATGATCTTGCGACGCAGCTTCAAACAAAGGGCATCAAGATCGCTCGCCGCACGGTGGCGAAGTACCGTGAGGCGCTGGGGATTCTGCCCAGTCATTTGCGGAGGAAGTTCTGACCGGCCCGGCCACACAACAAGCCGCTGCCTCCACCCGGCGAAAAGCCGCATGCAGCTGACTCAAAACGAATACTAAACCAAATGGTTTGACAACACTGCGCGTCGGAATATCCTAAACCATATGGTTTTCTATTTTCCGCCGTGAAGGCGGGAGGGAGGCCAGTCATACAAACAAGACGACACCATGATCGACACACCTTATATCGGCCAATCCACTTCCCATCACACGGCCTGCATCCATCTCACCATCCCGCGGGACGAAATGATGCACGCATTCGGCCCGGCGGTGGAGGAGCTGGTGAAGACCCTTTCGGATCAGGGCATGCCGCCCAAAGGATCCGTCTTCGCTCACCATTTGAAGATGACGCCGGGCATCTTCGATTTTGAGATCGGCTTTACGACCGACACGCCGGTAAAGCCCGCCGGGCGGGTCAAGCCGGGCACCTGGCCGGAACAGAAAGTGGCGCGCACCGCCTACCATGGCCCCTATGAAGGTCTGCCGGAGGCGTGGGGTGAATTCACCGCGTGGATGGAGGCCAACGGGGTTGCGCAGGCACAGGACCTCTGGGAACACTACGTCACCGGTCCGCATTCAAGCCCGGATCCCGCGACGTGGCGCACCGAGCTTTACCGCCCGCTCGCAAAATAACCGTGCCATGCTCCGTTGAGACATGATCAAAGACCGCCCGTCGCCTGGACTGGACAAAGTATTTCATGCCCTCTCTCACCCGGTCCGCCGGGCGATGCTGCGGCGACTGGCGGCCGGTGAGTTGAATCTCGGAGAACTGGCATCCCCTTTCAAGATGTCGTTTCCCGCGGCTTCCAAGCACGTGCGCGTGCTGGAGAGCGCCAGACTCATCCGGCGGCGCCGGGCCGGACGCGAGCATGTCTGCCGGATCGAACCCAAACCTCTTGCCGCAGTGAACGACTGGCTGGCGGACTATCGCGCGCTCTGGGATGCGAACTTCCAGCGCCTCGACGCTTTGCTCAGTGAAATGGAGCTCAACGAACAGCCGGCAACCCACCCTTCAGCGAAACCAAAATGATGAATTACAGCGAATCCTTTGAAGTGACCACCCCTGGCGACCGCGAGATCGTCCTGAAACGCCGGTTTGCCGCTCCGCGCGAGCGGGTCTGGGATGCGATGACGAAACCGGAATGCCTGAAGCGCTGGCTGCTCGGCCCGCCCGGCTGGACAATGGTGGTGTGTGAAAATGACGTACGGCCCGGCGGCACATTCCGGTGGGCATGGAGCGGTCCTGACGGTGCCGAAATCGCGATGCTGGGCGTGAACCGCGAAGTCGAGGCGCCGGAGCGGATCGTGAGGACCGAACGGTTCGATATTGGTTGCGAGCCACAGTCCGGAGAGCAGTTGGGTACCATGGTTCTCACAGACAGCGGGGCCGGCGTCACGCAACTGACGCTCACGATTCTGTATCCCTCTAAAGAGGCCCGCGATGCGTCAGTGGCTTCCGGAATGGCCAGCGGCCCCGCGGCGGGATACAACCTGCTGGATGGGCTATTTGCGTCAGGGCAGATTTGACCACTGCCGCCGTTACCCGCGGGCGGCCGTGAGGACCACCACTTCGGCGGCCCCGTGCTTTCGAAGGGTCGCAGCGCATTCGTGCGCTGTGGCCCCGGTGGTGAAAACATCATCGATGAGCAGAATGCGCCGGCCGGTGATGCGGGGAACCGCGCGCCGGTAAACGGTAAAGGCCCCGCGAAGATTTTGCAGCCGTTCGTCGCGGTCGAGGGCGGCCTGTGAACTGGTGTAACGCGTGCGGCGGAGCGCCTCGTGAAAGGGAGTGCCGCTGAGCCGGTGGAGAGTGCGGGCGATTTCGGCGGACTGATTGAACCGGCGCTCGCGGAGCTTCCGCGAATGCAGAGGCACGGGCACCATGAGCCAGTCACCGCCCGCCAGCCGGGCATCGTTCAGCGCGGGCAGCATCAGCCTCGCAAGCGGCAGCCGCATGGAGGCAATCCGCCCATATTTGAGCCGGTGGACAACCTCCCGCACAGGCCCGCGGCTCAACCACAAACACACGGCAAATTCAAAAGCCACCTTTCTCCCGCTGCAGTTGGGACACGTGAAGAGACCGGAAAACTCTCCCTGAAACGGCTCTGCACACCGTTCGCAGAATGGCGGCTCGATGGGCTGCAGTTCCTGCTCACAGGCAGCGCAAAAGGCACCGGGCTCCGCGCCTTCCGGAAGCGTGGCGGTGCAGGCGGGACAGCGCAGCGGATAGACCAGATCCAGCAGCGCCCGGGTCCATTGCTTTGCGGAGAGACGCCAGTTCATCACGGAACCGGATAGCCACGGCAGGCAGTACGGTCACGCGGCATTTTTTGCGGAAGAAGGGAACGGGAATCAAGTTGTGGAGCGGCCCAGCAAGTGTATGAGCGCATCACATTCCATGGAGGACGCCACTGACAGCAACACGCAGGAAAAAGCCGCGGAAGGGGCTGCGAATCTGCTCTATACCATCGCCTTTGATCAGCCGGGAACCGGCGGAATGCGGCAGATGGTGAAAATGCTGGGATGCAGCGTGGTGCGCACGGGATTCACCGGCGATATGATGATCTTCCGCAACAGCCCGCAGCCGGTCTTCCTGGTCGGGAGGCAGGGAATCGGCGAACAGTATGTGGAAACGCCGGTGCTGAAGGCTCAGGATCATGCGGACTACGCAAGATCATGGAAAACGCAGACGGCGGAACTTTTCGAGACGGAGGACTATGAATGGGTGATCTTTCTCGACGCAGACTGCCTTTGCCTGCGGAACATCGACCATCTGGTCATGGACCGGGACTGCGACATCCTCTATCAGCCGGAGACGGGAAAAAGTCCGGCGGACCTGCCGTTCTGCGGCTACCTGACAGACGGGGAGCTGGAGGGTGCGGGACGTTTCAAACAAGCGGCATCAGGCCGCAAAGAGGCGGCCATCGCTGAAGGTTTGATCGTGGAGGGAAGCTGTCCCCTGCCCCGTCAGGGCATCAATTCCGGGACCTGGGCCGTGCGGGGAGACTGTTTCCGGCAGGTGATGGAGGAATGGGTGCTGATCCAGGCGAATGATCCGCCGCAGGTGACGACATCGCGGGAGCAAAGCGCGTGGAACCGGCTTATCATTGATGCCGCGGAGCACGGCTGGCGCGCTGAGCCGTTCGAGCCGCATGAAGTGCAGTTTCCTCTGGGAGCCGACAAAGATTGGCGGCTCTACAAGGATGCGGCGATCGTTCACTGCTCGGGAGCCCAGGTTCCGGAGAGGATTCAGTTTATGTTCGGGCTCTATATGCAGCGGTTTTTCCACGATCCGGCATCGACGCTGCTGAACATCATGGAGATGTAAGGAGGAGCCCCCCATGGATTTCGACGCGGTTTTTCCTCACAAGTATTTGCTGAACCTTGCCCGCCGCCCGGAGCGGAGGGCAAGGAGTGAAGAACTGTTTGCGCAGCAGGGATGGAAAGTGAAGCGGCATCCCGCGGTGGATGCGCGGAGGCTGAGATCCAGACACGGATTTGAGACCTCAGGAAAGTACGCTCACTCACTGAGCACGCGCATGATTTTCCGCCGCGCGATGCTGGCGAAGGCGGAGGCTGTCTTCCTCTTTGAGGATGATGTCGTTTTTCATCCGGCTTTGGCGGAGCGGCTGGCAACTCTGGAACTGCCGGATGACTGGGGTGTTTTTTATCTCGGCTGCCAGCATCACGAGCGCCCGGAAGTGGTCGCGCCAGGACTCGTTAGGGTGACAGCGCCCCTCGATACCCATGCATGGGGAGTGCGGGCGGATCACTTCATGGAAGTGCGCCGGGCTCTGACCGGAAAATACTGGCCCTGGAGCGGCAGCATTCCGGCTTCGGACATCCTGCTGGCGGAACTGGTGCGCCGCGTGCCGTCGTATGCAGCCTATCCGAATCTCGTATGGCAGCAGGAGGAGGAAAGCGACCTCACCGGCGGCGTCTACGGCAACTATGAACCGGATGGACTGCAGCGGCTGGCGCGCACGTGTTTGTCAGGAGTGCTCGCGGAATGTCTCGGCGGAACGCCGCACGTGCCCGGCATACAGCGGGCACGACAGGGCCGCGCCTTCTTCTGGCCGCCCGCCTTGTGGCAGGAGCCGCCGCCGGTGACGATCCCCGAAAAACCGCCGGAACCGCTGACGTCCGATGGCAGGGTCGCATTCCTTTTCCTGACACGGGGACCTCACCTTACCCCTGATCTGTGGGAGGAATACTGGCGGGGATATGAATCGCGCGTGTCGGTGCACGGGCACGCGAAAGAACGTCACTGGCCCGCAGCCCCCGGCCGCCATGACTGGCTGCGCGAAGCACAGATTCCGGATCACATCCCGACAGAATGGGGAGACATCTCCCTCGTCTATGCCCAACTCGCGCTTTTGAAAGCAGCACTGCGACAGCCGGAGAACCGGTTCTTCCTTTTTGCCTCGGAGAGCTGCATCCCGGTGCGACCACTGAACGAATTGTTGCGGCTCCTCAGCATCGACGGACGCAGCCGCTTCAACATCGAAGACTGGTGGAAAGTGGACAGCCTGAATCCCTGGAAATCCGGACGCGCCTCGCCCGCCGGCCCGATCCCCCCGCGCGAGTGGCGCTGGCATCCGCAATGGATGCTGCTGAGCCGGGAAGCCGCAGAGCTGATCGTCGCCAACGAAAAGCTCATCGCCTGCTTCCATGGCACTCATGCACCGGATGAGGCCGCATTCGGAACGCTCCTGCACATCGCCGGTTATCCCCTCGAACAGAAGGTGGCCAAACAAAACGTGACCTGGACCCGCTGGGAATCCGATATTGCGGCAAATCCCGACCTGATCACCAGCCCCACACCTGCCGTGATGGGAGACATCGCGGGCAGCGGATGCTTCTTCGCCAGAAAGTTCCCCGCGGAAAGCCCGGTGGGACTTTATGGAATGCACCGTTGAACCTCCGCCCCTCCAGGACGGCGTCGTACCTTCAACGCGGAGCCGTTGAAAACGCACTTGGGCGCGTCCGCGGCTTGCGCAATGACTGACAGGCTTCTGCATGTCCACCTCCGCTCCGCCTTCCGCTCTGCGTGCCTTTTTGGAAAAGAAAGGCGGCGCGGCTTCGTGGCGGGAATGGATGGAGGCGGCTCTCTATGATCCGGAAAACGGCTACTACACGCGGCACATCCGCACCGTGGGACGGACCGGTGATTTCTCCACCAGTGCGACGCTGGGGAATGAACTGGCCGGGGCTGTCGCCGCATGGGTGCGGCGGGAATGGGCCGCATCAGGACGAAAGCGACCATTGATAGAGATCGGCCCCGGCGATGGCTCGCTGCATCAGGGAGTGCTGCGCGCTCTCGGCATCACAGGCCGGTGGCGTTTGCGAACACACCTGGTGGAACGCTCGCCGGTGCTGCGTGCGAAACAGCAGGAGAAACTGCGCTCGCGCGGGGCGCGGATCTCATGGCACGACAGCGTGGAATCGGCACTGGCGGCCTGCGGTGGAGAAGCGCTCATCTTCAGCAACGAACTCGCAGATGCCTTTCCCGCCCACCTGTTCCAACGCGATCATGGCGTATGGAAGGAGGTGTGGCTCACAATCGCTGGAAATGGAGGCATCGTAGAAACGCTGCGACCGGCTCCCGATGAGATTCATTCGTGCGCCTTCGAGCTTTCGTGGCCGGACGACCAGCGCATCGAAGTGCTTCACCCGTGGCGTCAATGGCTCGAAGCATGGGCTCCTGCATGGAAAGCGGGCGCGATGCTCACCATCGACTACGGTGGCACGCCGGCGGAAATCTACTTCCGCCGGCCAGGCGGCACTGCGCGCGGCTATTTTCATCATCAGCGGATCAACGCCGCGGGACTCTATCCACTCATGGGCCGCTGCGACGTGACGGTGGATGTGAATTTTACCGACCTCATCCAATGGGGAGAACACGCGGGCCTGCGCACGGAATTCTGCGTAACGCAGCGCGAGTTTGTACAGGCGCCGGAAGACTCCGCACTCCACCAGGAAGGAGGAGCCGGAGACGCCTTCCATTGTCTTGTGCAAAGGAAAGGCGGGTGACCTGAAATGACATTTATTTTGCCGGCCCCTCCCAGTTGCCCACGTCGTCGGAAGTGCCGTCGATTTTATCCGGACCTTTGGAATAGAGGTCATAGAGATTCCCCGAACGGAACCCGGGAAGTCGATAGCTCACTGGCTCGCCCCACGGGTCCGTCAGGAGGCCTTCCCCCTCAGTGATGCCCGCGTTCAACAAGGCATGCAGTCCCTCCTTTTCCGTTGGAAAGGCATGGACCTTTTGATGATATATCGACAGGAGTGCTTGCAAGGTGCCGATATTGGCTTTTGCTTTTGTCGCGGGTCCATTGCAGCCGCAGAGGGATTTGACGCCGATAATGAAGACGCCGGCGACGAGGCAAATTCCGGCGGCACATCTCTTCATCAAACGGCTATTGCACGGAACGCGTGAGGAGTCGGCAGGTATTTGAAGATCAACAGACACGGATGGACGCTGGTTCTGTGAGAGTCAGACCGGCAACACAAAACCTTTGTTCAATACCTTGAGAGCTCTTCCCAGGAGCATAGAACAGTTGCCAAAACAAATATCCGAAAATCAGGCATCCTCCCGTAATCTTTCGCCAATGCGGCTTAACGGCGATTCGGAGCCCTGAAAGGGCATGGCAGCAAAGCCCGGGGCGAGCCAGCACAGCGGCGCAGCCCCGGGGTAGAGGCCGGCGGAAGCGCGAGCCCTGAGCAGGGCGGGACAATGTTCCCGGCACTTACGGCTGAGCGAGCCGGTAGTATTTCTTTCCGGATGCTGAGGTGGAATAACCACTCACTGCTCCCTGAACGGTCGTCCACGTATTGAGATCGGTCGACTCCTGGAGGATAAGCGTGGCGGGGCCGGTCCATGTCAGGGTTACCATTCCATTGGCATAGACGGGAGCATCGAGCGAAGCGGCGGCAGGCGGCAAGGACTGCGCGTGGGCAGAGATACGGTCCGGGGCGAGCAGATGGTTGTAGAAGGTGACTTCATCGATGGCGCCTTTATATGGAACCCCCCCGTTGAAGCGGCTTCCAATTTCGAACGCCACGGCGGGATTGACGACGATTGCGTCTCCCGCGGCGGCCCCCTCTTCGACACCGTTGACGAAGATATGCCCCGTGTTCGCCGCGCTGTCCCAGGTGGCCGCCACATGGTACCAGACGCCCGCCTGCGGAGACGTAGTCCCGCCCACCGCGGTCACCATGGCCGCCGTGGGATTTCCAAAGTGCACCTCCCAGAAGGCCCCGTTGAGTCCCTGATAGACAGCAAAACCCGCGCGGCTCACGCTCCGGTCCTGACTCGCCAGCACCGCGATACTCCGCTGATCCGACAGGTCAGGCTTTACCCAGAATTCGATCGTGAAATCGGTGCCGGGATTCAGTGTCGGGGAATAGGGAACTGTAGCGTTGGGAACGGGAGAACCGGTGCCTGAAAAGTGAGCGGCCAGGTCAGTGAATCCGTCGGCAGGCGTTACACCCCGGTCCACCGTGGTGGAATACGTTCCGTCCAGCGCGCCCGCATAGTCCTTCAAAACAATCCCGGTCGTCTCGTTGAGGCGCCAGTAGGCGGAGGGGTTATCCGCCATGACCTTCGCAGAATAGGTATCTCCCGGGGCCGTGAAGTTGACAGTGAAGGGGGTGCTGTCCGCGTGATTCACGTCGTTGGTCACGGTGACCGTGTACGTCCCGGACATTGCCGCAGTGGCATTGTTCAGTGTCAGGGTGGGAGTCGTAGCGGAGGAGTTGCCCGTGATGGGGTTATTGTTGAGCTTCCACTGATAGGTCAGCGGGGCGGTGCCGGTAGCCTTGACGGAAAAAACAGGCGCTCCACCGATGAGGAGATTCTTCGTGCCCGTGGGCTGGCTCTGGATGACCGGAGGCGATACCGCCGTGCCAAACACAAAACGGGAATTGTGGACCGCCACCGTATTGGCAGAGAGGGCGCTGCCGTAGACCGCCAGTTCGTCGATGGTTCCAAACCACGGAGCTTCGAGATTTCCGCAGGAGCCAATATTTGCCGGCATGCCGGTGGCCAGGCCGAAGCCGGGATTTGCTTTACTGCCCAGGGATTGACCGTCGACGTAGACGGTGATGGTGGCGTCCGCGCCAAAGACAACGGCCACGTGTGCACGGCGGCCCAAGAGGGGCGGAGTGACCGGCCAACTGAGCGCCTGAGTCATCGTATCACTCTTGAAGAGCAGCGCATTTCCAGTGGGGGTGGTCTGAATTTGATAGTATGAAGAAACGCTCCCGCCAGCCACAGAGAAGAGCGTCTCGTTACCTGGGCCTCCCCCTTTTGCCAGAAAAACCACCGCTTCGATCGTTCCACCACCAGCGGGAGTGAACTCAAAAGAGGGATTCGCGGGGATGGTGGCCTCGCCGTCGCCCTTTAAACGCAACGCCCGTTCGCCGTAGGAACGCGTGGTGCGTCCATCGAAGGAGGCACCAGCCGTAGCCGCGGCATTGTGGGTGCCGTCCTTGGTATTCGTGAGCGAGGCCCCGGTATCTCCATCCATGGGAAAATAGGCGAGAAGAGAGGCCTCCGCCTGCACCGCCGCCCGGTAATAGGCGACATTGGCGGTTTCGACGGGGACAACGGTGAGCGTGGCATTGCTGCCGGGCACTTCAATGGCGTGGCTCTTCACCGCCACGCTGAAGACCTTGCTGTTGTCCGCAGCCGTCACGCCGGGCAGATAATACTCCGGCAGGGACGGCGCGCCGGGAATGGCGGTTCCTCCCAGCTTCCACTGATAGGTGGTGGCGGCATCATAGACGGCCTGCACTTCAAAAACCGCCGGTCCTCCCGTCCAAACGGAGGCGGATTCGGGCTGAGTGATAATATTGGGTCCCTGCGGACGCGCGAAGAGGTCACTCACCTGGAACGCACCGGCGGCGAAGGTGGAATAACGGATCTCATCCAGGTATCCGTCAAAAGGACCACCCGTGTCCTGACCGGAGCCGATGTAGGGAACGCCGCCAGGAGCCGAAGCTCCTTCCAGTGGGAGCCCATGGGCCACGCCATTCACATAAAACGTATCCGTTCCATCGACATTGACGACCGCCAGGTGGAGCCACGTTCCGCCATCGGTAATGACCGGATCTCCGATAGGCAGATTGCTCTGGCCAATATCCACCGCCGTGATGGTGTAGGTGCCGTCAAAGTTATTGTTCAACTTGAAGGCCGCTCCACCGGCCATCCCGCCAAACTGGCCGGAGCCGGTGCTGACGATTTGGGAACTGGCACCGCCGCCCGAGGCGCCAGTGCCAACGGGCAATACCCATGCCTCCATCGCCCAGTTCGTCGCCGGGAGGCTCCAGAGATCCGGTGTCGGGACCGAATTGTTCGGTCCTTGAATCCACATCCCCGCATTGGGAACGCCGAAGGAGCCCCACCGGATCGAAGCGGTGCTGACCGCAGTGGTAGGACCGAGAGGACCACCCGCTCCGTTCGGCACCACGATGGCAGCCGGATTGCCGCCGCCGAGGCTGGAGAACGCGGCGTTGAAGTTGTGGTTCAGACCGCTGGAGTCCGTCATCAGGCCGGCCTCCCCGCCTCGAATCCAGCAGTAGGGAGTAACGGTGGCGGAGGAAAGCCCCGTGAGGGCGGCGAATGCCAGCAAAGTGGCCGGGAGTGCCGGGATCGCCCGTTTCGCCGGACCTCCCGCGATGGGATGAGCAATCTTATCAATTGGGGCGAAGGAATGCATGCCCCCGGAAAAGTTAGTTCTCATGCCCTTGAATTAGAAAAGCGTGAGGGGCTTGGTCAATTTATTTTCTCCGGGT